>JBDLJL010000074.1:0-24367 GCA_039714415.1 Bacteroidota bacterium | reverse complement strand
TAAGACGTTTTGAAGTCCTATCGGACATTCAAAAGTCAGGAAAAGACTTCAAAACGTCCGATAGGACTTTTGAACGTCATTTTAAACGCAATCGCCCTGTCACCACTTATAATTCCAAAGCCGCTTAAGTTGTTTTTTTAGTCGTAGTCCTCAATTACCCAATTTGTTTCCTTATGGCCGATGAAAACTACCTACTGTATTAACTTACCTTTCCATTTTGTTTTCGTAAATAACCCAGAAAAAGCAAGGAATGGAACTGAAAAAAGATTGGCTAATTGTAGCGGAATAAAGTATCTTAATAAAAACTTTTGCTCAAAAAATCGGGATGTCTTAAATAGGAAAATAATATCCAATATCGATTTTAAGATAAATACAATAAGAAATACCCACAAAAAATTTATCGATAAAATTGCTAACATTAACGCAGTTAACAGAAACAGATTTACCAATAAGACTGTAATTGCTGTATAAATAATATCAAAATCACGATAATATTTACTTTTTGAAGTCCAACGCTTCCTTTGGCTAATAAAACCAGCTAATGACTTTTTGGGGTTCGTATAAACAATTGCTTTTTTAGATTTTAAAAAGTGAATTTTGTTTTTGAATTCTTTTTTCAGTTTAAGCAAAAGAAAGATATCATCACCGGAACTGATATTTTGATTTAATGGATCATTTAGTTTAAGATATGCTTCTTTTGTAAATGCCAGGTTTGCACCATTGTTCATAATGGGCTTTTGAATACCTGTTGCTGCTGCCCCGGATGCGATTAAAGACAAAAAATCAAGTGCCTGCATATGTTCAAACCAATTAGCTGATTTGACTAGGACCGGTGCAATAATCATTTTAGCATGACTTCTTAAATAATAATTTTTAATGGTTTGAAGCCACTCAATCTGATGCTCACAATCGGCATCAGTTGTTACAATTAAATCACCTTTTGCCTGTTTTATACCAAAATCTAATGCTTTCTTCTTCCCTTTATGTTTTTCAAAAGAGAATTGCCTAAAATTATAATGTTGATAACAAAATTCGTTAATTATATCACCCGTTTTATCAGATGAAGAATCATCAATAATAATCACCTCATAAAAATAAGAATCCAATGATTGATTTGAAATTGAAGTTAAGGTATTAAGAATATTATCTTCTTCGTTTCTTACTGCAATTATTACACTTATAAAAACAGGAAAAGGGTTCTGTGAACCCTTCTCAAATTTTTTAATACGATCCCAGCCTATGATTAGGGCAGTTAATAATGTTAAATAACCAATAGTAACAACAACCCCTACAATAATCACGTAAAGCATTGGGAACAAAATTGTTATATAAATACAATTTCTAAGTATCCTTAGTGGTTAAAAAAATTTAACCTTCAGCATTTTCATCGCCAAAATCATCGCTGTCCATTTCCATGTCCATTTCTGCTTCTTCAGTTATATTATAGTCAGCAGGAATGTCAAATATTCCGTCAGGAAAACTATTGGTTTCTTCAATACTTTTTGCTTCCATGACCATGATCATACCATTTTGTTCAGCACTCATTTTCATTAACATATTCTTCCAAATCCACATTTTTTGCTCTGCGCCGTCTTGTAACATCGAATAAATCTGGCATGTTTTGCCAAGAATTTCCTCTGTTCCCAGTTTTTCACCACCCAAAGAATCTATTTTCTCCTCAAACAGCTCTTGATCAAACATATATGTTGAGAATTCCGGATCAATTTTCATTTTTGTCCCACTTTTTTGATCCATGGATAAAGAATATAAGTACCCCTCTTTTACTAAGCTCCTCATTGTCATCTTTTTCCCCATCATTTCGACTTCAGAAACAGAACATTCAACATCACCATAATCTTTAATGTATAAAGTTAACTTTGTTTTCATCCCCATTACATCATTTTCATATTTTACAATACCAGATTCAAAAGGGTATTTTAACGTTTCATCAGTCGATGTTCCCTCGTTACATGCAAAGAAGAATAATGCTATCAGACTTAAAAGATAAATTTTTCTCATATTTCTATTTTTTGATTGTTTCTAACTATTTTTAATTTTTGAAAAGCAAATTTATATAAAATTTTAATGATCTACTATTTGAATTTCTCATACATTACAATAAAAGTCCCCCAAATTGCCGGTAATGCAAGATTTATGATCCATAAAGAAATTGTGGCAAAGAGAATGGCAGTATAATCATTACTGAACATCCCTAAAAAGAAAATTGCTAAAGAACCACGCACACCAATCTCAGATAATGCAAAACCCGGAATGACAAGAAGAAAAAGGTAAATTAGGCCAATGGCAATAAATGCATAATAAACAGTAATTTCAATATTAAAAAATAATAACAGTAAATAAAACTGCATAAAGAATACAATATACCTGGAAAAACTAAAAAACAATATATTCAATAATTCCCTTAATTTATAAGAAGCCAAAAAATGTAATTCCTCTTCCTTTTTTTTAAAAATCCGGAACTTCCTTTTTAACTTTAACAGAAAAACAGGGTTAAAGTATGCATAACCAATGAATATGATCAACAAAACTGAGAAAGTAAGTATCAAATAAATATAAGTTCTGCTTATGAACAGGTTGTTCTGATTACCCAGTAAGTACAAATTTATTGATAAAATACCAATCAGGATAGTAATAAATGATTGACTCAGACTACCTACTACTGCTGCAAAAAAACCAGGGATCATTTTTGATTTATCCAGGAAATAAGGTCTTCCGGCAAATTCACCGAGACGATTAGGTGTAAAAATTCCTACACTAATGCCGGCAATAACTGAATACAAGCTATGTGCAATATTTATTTTTTTAATTTTTTTCACCAGTACTTTCCACTTTACAGCTTCAAGTAACCAATTAATAATCATCAATATAAACACAATAATTATTAAGCCGACTTTGGTTCTATTGAAAGTAAAGTTCCCAAGTAAAAACTGAGGGATTTCTTTAGAATTGTATAATTTATATGCTATAAAGGCATAAGCAGACAGTACAATAAATACTTTAAGTATAAGAAAATTTATTTTTTTCTTAAACAGTGCCGTCATGAGTACCTAAGTTTTCTAACATGTGTAAAAAATAAACCGATTACTATCGTGAAACAAACGAACATTTAAACATCATATACGAGTTGCGGGTTACAGGTTCAGGTTACAGGAGGCTTTGTACGTCAAACCTGCAATTTGAACCTCGAAGAGCTCAGGTAGCTAATCCAATAACCCGCAACAAAATACGTTACTGACCTGCAAAATTCATGCATTTAGGTTGACTCCTTAATCGCCTTTGACCTTATTATTAATAATTGGCAGCATCACTAAAGAAATAACCCCCACTACGAGTAAAAAGAGTGTCATGGCACCATGGGCAGCAAAAGCAAAAGCATTGGCATCAGGAGTTTTTTCAATACCATAAATAATTAATGTTTCAATAGCCATAAAATGCCAGGTACCTATTCCTCCCGGTGAAGGTGCTACCATTCCGAAACTGGCCATTACAAAAACTGTTAACCCGGCCATCGCTGTCAGGTGTTCTGTAAATTCAAAACTCCAGAACGTAACGTATATCATTAAAAAATACATTGCCCAGATAAATATGGAATGACCAATAAATTCCCACTTTCTATCCATTTTTCGAACAGTGTCCAGACCGGAAATAAAGCTCATCAATAATTCCCGCATTTTTTTATAAACGATACTTTCTTTAAATTTTTTCCTAAAAAAGTAAGTAAAGCCAACTAAAGCTATAAACATTACAGCCAGTATTATTAAGTATTTAATTTGCAATAATGAATCGAATTTATCTTCAACTCCAGGATTATTGTGAACAAACTCCAGGACCACACCCATTTGAGTTATTAACACCACAAATAATAAAATAAAAAGCATGATAAAATCAAAAACTCTTTCAATAACTACGGTTCCTAGTAGTTGTGTCAAAGGTACCTTTTCATATTTTTTCACAATTGTACAACGGGCAATTTCACCAGATCGAGGAATGGCCATATTGGAAATATACATTACCATAACAGCAAAAAATGAATTCAAAAGCCTGGGTTTATAGCCCAAAGGGTTTATTAACAGGTTCCACCTTATGGCTCTGCTAAGATGACTAAACAACGATAATACAAGGGATACAGCTATCCAGAAATAATTTGCCTCTCTAAGTGCTGAAATAATTTCATCTATTTTCTGATCTCTATATACTAACCAAAAAAGAAACAAACCAACGGCTAGAAATAATATAATCCTGATACCTGATATAATTTTGCCTTTCAAAATAATCTGATAATATATTGATTAATAATCTGATTGAACCCTTGTTGAGGGATTTGATAAAGTAATTGTTAAGATAAATTAAATTACATTAGCATGGTTATTTCATAAAAGTTTATGAATTAACCATGCTAAGCTATATCTTTACCCTGATTAATAATAAAGGGTGCAAATATAATTTAATATTAACATATTAACTAAACTATTTTCAAGTGAAAATTAAGGCGCTTTATAAGAGTAAAACTTTTTGGGTAATCTTTTGGGACTTGTTGATGATTATTATTTTATTAACAAATCTTTTCTGGATCATATTTGATTGGCTGTTTACTTTTTCATCTATAAATACTTTTTTGTCTGAGTATTTAAATGGATTTTATACCTATTACCTCCCGATACATGATAAATTTTGGTTTTATGATTATTTGTTTGTTACTGTTTTTATTTCAGAACTACTAATACGGTGGATAATTGCTATTAAAAACAAGACTTATCACCGTTGGTTTTTTTATCCTTTTATTCATTGGTATGATGCTTTAGGTTGTATCCCTATTGGTTCCTGGCGAGTATTAAGGGTTTTTAGGATTATCTCAATTTTATTACGCCTTCAAAGTTTACAGATAATAGACTTATCTAAGAATTTCATCTTTAAAAAAATCAATAAATATTTTGGTATTTTAATGGAAGAAATATCTGATAGGGTTATTGTTAACATGATTGAAGGCGTACAGGATGAACTAAATAAAGGAACCCCAATAATAAAAAGGGTTATTGATGAAATAATCTATCCTAAAAAGCAGATTCTTGTAGAAATGATCACTGTTCAACTCAGGGAAGTATTAAATGAGGCTCATCCCAAATATGAAAATGAGTTAAAAGGTTATGTTAATCATAGGGTTAGTTTATCAATTGATAAAACGCCCGAAGTTAAAATTATTAATAAAGTCCCGGTTTTTGGCTCTGTTGTCAGCTCAGCCATTGAAAAAATTGTTTCGGATGTTGTTTTTAATGTTATTAATGACCTTCTAACTGATATAAGTTCATCAAAGAATACAGAAATTGTAAATAACGTAACAGAAACGTTTTTTGAAAGCGTATTATTTAATATTAAATCGGAACAAAATTCAGTTTTTGAAGAAATAATCTCAGATGCACTTGAATTAGTTAAAGATAATGTAAAAATACAACAGTGGAAGTTGAAAGAAATTGAAGAAAGAAAAGAGCAGATAAAACGTAAGTATGAGAAGCAAAAAATAGGCAAATCACAAAAGGAACTGGAAAAAATTGAAGCTGAAGAAAAAGCAGCTATTATAAGTGACCCTTTAATAAATATTGAAGAAAGCCTTAAGTTTTAAAATTAAAGAATAATTTTGAAGTCATTTTTATCTTACGAGGTTTAAAGAAAATCTCTTCAAACCAATATTTAACTATATGAAACGAACATGATATTTATTAATCATAATATCACAAAAGGGAATGATTAAAAAATATTATGTGAGAACGAAGTGGTTACACACGTTCTCAATTTTTTAATTAACATATTGTCAAATAATTATAAAAATTTAAACGTGTGAACAAAGTAAAAGCCAAAAAATTTTTAGGGCAACATTTTTTAAAAGATAAAAAAATTGCAGAAGAAATTGTAAATAGTTTGACATGTGAAAGCTTAGATCATGTACTGGAAATTGGGCCGGGCATGGGTATTTTAAGTGAATTTCTTTTAAAAAAGGATTATACCACATCTTTTATTGAAATTGATGATGAATCTGTGGAATACCTCAATCAAAATTATCCTGAAATAGAAGGTAAAATTCTACATCAGGATTTTTTAAAAATGGATATTAAAAACTTTCAAGCTAAAAATATTGCCATTATTGGAAATTTCCCTTACAATATTTCAAGCCAGATTCTTTTTAAAGTGTTTGACAATAGAAATAAGGTGAAAGAACTGGTGGGAATGTTTCAATTGGAAGTGGCTAACCGGGTAATTTCCAAACCGGGAAATAAAGTGTATGGTATTTTAAGCGTTTTAATTCAGGCCTTTTACAATACAAGTGAAGTATTAACATTAGAACCTGAAGCCTTTGACCCACCACCAAAAGTAAAATCAAAGGTTATTCGTCTTGAACGAAATAATGTTGAACATTTAAATTGCGACGAAAAACTTTTCTTTAGGGTAATAAAATCTACATTTAATCAAAGACGAAAAACTATTAGGAATTCGCTAAAAAGTTTGATGAATATAACAGACTTTCAGTCAGAATATCTGAGCCTAAGACCCGAACAGTTATCTGTTGAGCAATTTGTAAATTTAACAAATGAAGTAGAAAAACATATCGATAAATATTAATATGAAGATAAAAGGGAAAAAAATAATAAGCAGTTCAAAATACCTGAATTTTGTAGCAACCACTTTTGTTAACAAAAATAATGTTGAAGATGTGTGGTATTCTGTTGAAAGGGGAAATAGTGGAAAAACTGTATTAATAGCTGCAATAGTTGATAATAAACTTGTTGTTACAAAAGAATTCAGGGTGGCCATCGGTGATTATGAATGGGCATTACCTGCAGGCTTGGTAGAAGAAGGTGATACAATTGAAGAAACAGCAGAAAGAGAGTTAAAAGAGGAAACAAACCTGGAGCTTGAATCAATAGTTGAAAAAACACCGTTTATGACCAATTCTGCCGGATTAACCAACGAAGTTGTTTCTATTGTTTTTGTCCATGCAAAAGGGCAAATAAGCCAAGATGGTAATGAACAAACTGAAGACATTCAAACATTTTTAATGGACAAAACTGAAGTTCAAAATTTAATGAATGACGAAAAGAAAATATTTTCAGCAAAAGCCTGGCTGATTTTTGATAAATTTGTCAACGAAGGAAGTTGGTAAATAACAATAAAATTAGTCTGTAGGTAATTGGGAAAGACACACAGCCAACACTAAAGACTTTCGGGATCATACGTCTTTAACAATAAAACATAAAATAATATGCATTTTGAGTTAACAAAAGAATATATCGCTGAGCTGAAGAATATTATTTTAGATCATGATGAAGATACAGCCATTAAGTTAATGGAAGATTTACACGCAGCTGATATCGCAGAAATTTATGATGATTTAAACATTGAAGAAGCTAAATTTTTATACCTTTTGCTTGATGGTGAGAAGGCAGGAGATGTTCTTGCAGAATTAGAAGATGATGACCGTGAACGTTTTATGAAAGCACTTCCAAGTGATGTAATTGCTAAGAAGTTTATCGATCACATGGACTCTGATGATGCAGCTGATGTAATTGCTGATTTACCGGATAAGCGACAGGAAGAAGTACTTTCTCATATTGATGATGTGGAGCAGGCAGGTGATATTGTTGATCTTCTAAAATATGATGAAGATACGGCAGGTGGCCTGATGGCAAAAGAACTTATTTCAGTTAATGAATCATGGGATGTTGAAAAATGCATTGTTGAAATTAGGAAAATCGCCAGTGAAATTGATGAAGTTTATTTTGTTTACGTAGTAAACCATGATGGTATATTAAAAGGTGTTCTATCACTAAAAAAACTTATTATTGCGGACAGTAAAAAGAAAGTAAAAGATATTAGCAATAATGATATCATATCTGTAAAAGTAGATTGCCCTGAAGAAGAAATCGTAAATATTGCCCGAAAATATGATTTGGTTGTTTTGCCTGTTGTTGACAGTATTGGGCGTTTGGTTGGTAGAATTACAATTGATGATATTGTAGAAGTAATGCAGGAAGAAGCTGAAAAGGACTATCAAATGGTTTCAGGTATTACAGAAGATGTTGAGCCTTCTGATAAAATCTGGGTTTTAACCAGGGCAAGGCTTCCATGGTTATTGATTGGACTTGTAGGCGGTATTTTTGGTGCCCAGGTAATAAGTACATACGAAGGGGCTTTAGCACAATATGCCACTATGGCTTTTTTTATACCCCTAATTGCTGCCATGGGTGGTAATGTAGGTGTACAGTCATCTTCAATTATTGTACAGGCGCTGGCAAGCAATTCAGCCGGTTTTGACAGCCTGTTCAAGAGACTTATTAAAGAACTGGCTGTGGCATTGCTAAATGCTATTATATTAGCAGGGCTGATATTTTTATTCAGCTATTTATTTTATGATTCAATGGCCCTAACCATTTCTGTTAGCTCTGCCCTTATAATTGTTGTTGTTTTTGCATCCGTTTTTGGAACTTTTGTCCCTTTGGCATTAGACCGCTTTAATATTGACCCTGCCCTGGCAACAGGCCCGTTTATAACTACCGTAAATGATATTACCGGTTTGTTTATTTATTTAAGTATTGCCCATTTTATTTTTTCCAATTTGGCGGTATAAAGGAAAAAGTTTTACAAATTTACTCTGTTAATTAGGAATCGTACCAAGGCAATCGGGTTTAAAAATACTGAATATTCAACACTTTCAGTGTTGTGTCAGCTATTATTATCATACCACGGGTTACACCCGCGGTTATTTATATTAAATCCTTTCAGGATTTTAAAATATTTTAACTGTAATAATAACCATGGGTAAAACCCATGGTACATAAGGAATAGCAATTTGAACCCGATTGCCCTGGGAATCGTACAGGGTGATTGCGTTTAAAGTTTTTTCAAACATTCAACACTCAACATAAAATAACCAATAATCATTAATCGCACATATTCAACGACTTTTCTTGATTATTGAATGTTGTTTATTGAATATTGTATATTTGTAACCTGAAGGGAATGTTCTTTTTGTTTATATAATCCTATGCAATTCTTAAACCCGATTGCCCTGAGGAATCGTTATACTAGGTGGTCCTGACAAGAAAACTCGCTAATTTGAAGAACTCTAGGTAGATGCAATTGCTTCAACCGGGTTCAACCTGGCTGCTTTATAAGCAGGAACAATACCCGAAATAATACCTATTGAAACAGAAATTGCAATTCCTGTAATGATATTGCCTGTTGTCATATCAAAATCCATATCAAAAGCGGCCGAAACAATTAAAGTTCCAATAAAAATAATTAACAAGCCAAATAAACCACCAAGTAAAGTTAATATAACCGATTCGTACAAAAACTGGAGAAGCACAAAATAATTTTTGGCACCCAATGCTTTTTGTATTCCAATTAATTTAGTCTGTTCTTTTACGGATACAAACATAATATTGGCAATACCAAAACCACCAACCAAAATAGAAAAACCACCAATAATCCATCCGGCCACATCAAGTACTACAAATATGCTATCAAAGGCTTGCGATATTAAACTCGATTGGTTAAGTGAAAAATCATCATCTTCAGTAGGCTTTATTCTCCTGATAGAACGCATTATACCCTTCAACTCATCAATTAACTCATTTGAGTTTATACCAGCTTTGGCTTTTACCATAATCATTGGACGTAAGCTTTCATTTTTAATATCAAAAATATTTTTTGCATAGTTAATTGGTATGGATATCTGCTCGTCACTACTCATCCCAAATGGATCTGAGCCTTCTTTTTTATATACCCCAATTATATCAACTTTATGCCCCAGAATCTTTATAGTTTTTCCAACAGGGTTCTCTTCCGGAAAAAGCTTTTCAGCTATCACTGCACCAATTACCGCCTTATTTTTCCCCTTATTGGATTCAAAAAGTGAAAAATACCTTCCCTGCGAAATTTCAAAAGCCCAAATATCCTCATAATCATGTGTAGCACAAACAATGGCTACATTATCGGCTGAATTATCTTCAAATTGAACATTTTTAAAAGTTTGAATCATAAAAGACGCAGCCTGTGCCAAATTTGAACGCCTTAAAATCTCATCTTTTTCTTTCAATTTAGGAACCGGCCTATTCATATAATTCCACCATTTAAAATCAGCACCCCCAACCCATGGCCATTTGTCTACATAAACTACATTGTCTCCTAATTTTGCAATACTGTTCCTGATACTGTTTTCTAAGGAATCAATAACCGTGAATACAGATATAATGGCAAAAATGCCAATGGTTATTCCCAGCAAAGACAAGAAAGTACGCAGTTTATTTACAACTAAGGAGTTAAAAGCAAAGTACAAACTCTCTTTTAGTAAATGGAGAAATATCATAAAACATGAATTAAAATGTACCGAATGATGTAATACTTGAACAAATGAAAACCAAGTTCAACAAAATTAATAGTTTTATTTGATTTTTTGTAAATTAAAATTGAAAAATAATCTGAATTTTAATACTTTTGCAGATTATATTAAATACCTTGAAAATGAACAATTTGAAACAAGTCCCAAAAATCAGGACAGTTTCATATGACCATTAAAAATCTAAGCATATGAAACAAGCCCCGAAATAAAATCGGGGCAGGCTATGATTTAAATAATTATTAAACTAATAAGAGAATGATTATTTTACATTATGCGATTCCATATGACTATTAAAAGTAATTAAAATATAAACAAATGAAAAAGATCAAATCGGCTCTTATTTCTGTTTATCATAAAGATAATTTAAAAGATATCATATTAGAATTAAACCGCTTAGGAGTAGAAATCTATTCAACTGGTGGAACCAAGTCATTTATTAGAGGATTAAATATTGAAGTTCAGGCAGTTGAAGACATAACTTCTTATCCATCTATTTTAGGTGGCAGGGTAAAAACGCTTCATCCTAAAATATTTGGCGGCATTTTATCCAGGCGTGATAATGAAAAAGATAATATACAGGTTGAAAAATATGAAATTCCACATATTGACCTGGTAATTGTTGACTTATACCCTTTTGAAGAAACCGTAAAAAGTGGTGCCGAAGAACAGGACATTATCGAGAAAATTGATATCGGAGGTATTTCATTAATCCGGGCAGCAGCAAAAAATTTCAAAGATGTGGTAATTGTTCCATCAAAAGCAGAATATGCTGATTTACTTGAGATATTAAAAACAAAAAATGGCGAAACGTCTCTTGAGGATAGAAAATCATTTGCTAAAACCGCATTTGAAATTTCGTCTTCCTATGATACGGCCATATATTCATATTTTGCAGGAGATGAACCAAACACATTCAAAACTACAATAAATCCTCAACAAAAATTAAGATATGGTGAAAATCCACACCAGGCTGGTTATTTTTACGGTAATTTTAGCGAGCTTTTCGAACAACTTCACGGAAAAGAAATTTCGTACAATAACTTATTAGACATTGAAGCTGCTGTGGGCTTAATTTCGGAATTCACTGAGACGACATTTGCCGTTTTGAAACACAATAATGCTTGTGGCCTTGCAGTAAGGGAGAAACTTGTTGATGCCTGGAATGATGCGTTAGCAGGTGACCCTGTCTCAGCTTTTGGCGGTGTCCTGATCACAAACAGGAAAATTGATAAAGAAACTGCTGAAGAAATTAATAAAATCTTTTTTGAAGTAATTATTGCCCCTTCATATTCAAATGATGCTCTTGAAATTTTAAAAGGAAAAAAGAATCGGATTATTTTGATAATAAAAGATACAGAATTACCTAAAAAACAATTCCGCTCACTTTTAAACGGAGTATTGATCCAAGACAGGGATCTAAAAGCTGAATATAAAAAAGATATGAAGCTTGTTACAAAAAAAGCTCCATCCGACAATCAGTACGATGACCTGGCATTTGCAAACATTTTAGTTAAACATTCTAAATCAAATTCTATAGTTTTAGCAAAGAATATGCAACTAATAGCAAGTGGGGTTGGTCAAACATCTAGAATTGATGCACTAAAACACTCTATTGAGAAAGCGAAAAGTTTTAAGTTTGATTTGCAGGATGCAGTAATGGCATCAGATGCTTTTTTCCCCTTTGCTGATTCGGTAGAAATAGCTAATAAAGAAGGGATTACGGCAGTAATACAACCAGGGGGATCAATTCGAGATAAAGATTCAATTGACTATTGTGATGAAAACAATATGGCAATGGTTTTTACAGGGGTAAGACATTTTAAACATTAATACAGAGGACAGTCTTCAGTTGGCAGTAAACAGTAGACTGGATACTAAGAACTGAAAAATAAAATAAAATTTTACAAAATAATAATATTAGATACTTATACCAAACATGGGATTATTTTCATTTTTTTCACAAGAAATAGCAATTGATTTAGGGACAGCAAATACAATTATCATTCAAAATGATAAAGTAGTTGTAGATGAGCCATCTATTGTGGCAATTGACAAAATAAAAAATAAATTACTGGCTATCGGTTCAAAAGCCAGGCAAATGCAAGGTAAAACTCATGAACATATAAAAACAATTCGCCCATTACGTGATGGTGTTATTGCTGATTTTAATGCTGCCGAGTTAATGATTCGGGAAATGATTAAAATGGCCAGTACAAAAAACAATATGTTTGCAACCAATTTAAAAATGGTAATTTGCATACCATCTGGAAGTACCGAGGTAGAGATCAGGGCAGTACGTGACTCAGCCGAGCATGCAGGCGCCAGGGAGGTCTTCCTTATTCATGAGCCAATGGCTGCCGCACTTGGAATTGGTCTGGATGTTGAAGCACCGGAAGGAAGTATGGTTATTGATATTGGTGGTGGGACGAGCGAAATAGCCGTTATTTCGCTTGGAGGAATTGTGGCAAACAAGTCTATCAGAACTGCCGGTGATGATTTTACTATGGAAATTCAGGAATATATGCGACATCAGCATAACCTGAAGGTTGGTGAACGAACTGCCGAAGCAATAAAAATTAACGTAGGGGCTGCTGTACCTGATTTAGAAGATCCACCTGCAGACTTTATGGTACGGGGACCTCATCAAATGACTGCTTTACCAGTAGAAATTCCTGTTTCGTACCAGGAAATTGCACACTGCCTGGATAAATCACTGGCAAAAGTGGAAACAGCCATTCTTGGTGTTTTAGAAGAAACACCACCGGAATTATATGCTGACATTTATAAAAAAGGGATTTACCTTGCCGGTGGTGGGGCATTATTACGAGGAATGGATAAAAGACTTTTTGAAAAAACGAACATCCCAGTCCATATTGCTGAAGATCCATTACATGCAGTAGCTCGTGGTACAGGAATTGCCTTGAAAAATGTTGATAAATTTGAATTCTTGATGCGATAATGAAGGCATTAATAAATGTAATCATCCGATTTCATTTCATACTTTTATTTATAGTTCTCGAAATAATTTCCATTCGTATGGTTATTTCTGAGGATCTTGAAAAAAAGAATGCTGTCTTTAGTTCTGCTAATTCAATTTCCGGATTTTTTCAAAAAAAACTGAATACCTGGTTTGCTTATTTTTCATTGGCTCAGGAAAATGAAGAACTCAGAAATGAAAATCTTGAATTAAGAAACCTTTTAAACAAAAATCAAACAAAAAAATCTATTGAAAAAATAAATGCTGATACATCCCAAACAGATTCGCTTAAATACACATATATCTCTGCCAGAGTTATTAATAATTCAATTTACAAAAAGCAGAATTATATTACTTTAAATAAAGGGTCTGCCGATGGAATAAAGAAGGAATTTGCCGTCATTGGTTTAAAAGGTATTGTAGGGGTTGTTGTTGCTGTTTCAAAAAACTATTCACTTGTGGTTTCGGTACTTAACAACCGATTTGGAATTAGTGCTAAAATTAAAAAAAACAATCAATTTGGTTCTGTCCACTGGAATAAAAATGATTATCGGCTTGCAAATCTAATGGAAATACCAAATCATATTAAAGTATCTAAAGGCGATACAATTGTTACCAGTGGATTCTCAGCTATTTTCCCACCAGGTATTAATATTGGAACTATTGACAAAATTAATACGAATGTGAGCAATAACTTTTATGAAATTCTTATAAAACTTTCAACTGATTTTAAAAGCCTGCATCATATATATGTAGTTAATAACTCCATGAGAAATGAACAACTTTTTCTGGAAAATACGGTAAGTGATGAATATTAATATTTTATTAAGAAATATCTTACGCTTTGTTACACTGGCATTTATCCAGGTATTTATATTTAATAATATTCATATAACAGACTTAGGCATTATTCCTGTAATTTATATTCTTTATATTATATTGCTTCCTTTTGAAACTCCAAATTGGCTGATAATGACACTTGCCTTTTTGATAGGTTTTACAATCGATATTTTTTCTAATACACTTGGCTTAAATGCTGCTGCCAGTGTTTTTGTTGCTTTTATCAGGCCTGGATTATTAAATTCCCTTGCACCTAGAGATGGATATGAAATTGGTTCTTTTCCAAGAATTTATTATCAGGGAATAACTTGGTTTTTTAAATATGCTTCAAGTTTAATACTGATACATCAAATAGCCTATTATTTGCTTGAATCATTTGGCTTTGAAAACTTTTTTATAATGATTTTTAAAATCATAATTGCAAGTATCATTTCTATAATTCTAATAGTCATTAGTCAATATATCGTTTTCAGAAAATAGAATTAATAGTGTGGAAAATAAATACACAAATAGGAGATTAGTCATATCAGCATTTATAATTCTGATACTTTTGATTTTTATTGCACGTTTGTTCTATATCCAGGTTCCGGATAACCATTATAAGCTTTCTGCTGAAAATAATGCTACCAGGCATCTGACCCAATATCCCTCCAGGGGTTTGATTTTTGATCGGAATGGTGAATTACTGGCATATAACAAGCCAGTTTTTGATGTTCTGGTTGTAAAAAAAGAATTGGGAACATTTGATACCACAGAATTTTGTGAGATTGTTGAAATTGAAAAAGAGGATTTTATTAAAAAAATTAACAAAATAAAATCCCGGTTTAAACCTCAAATTATTATCCAGTTACTTTCATATGAAAGGTATTCACTTCTTGAAGAAAAACTATACAAATTTAAAGGGTTTTATACGCAAACAAGAACCATCAGGGCATATGCAAAGCCTGTTGCGGCAAATGTTTTAGGTTATGTAGGTGAAGTTAATCAAACAACAATTGATAATCAGCCTTATTACAAATCCGGTGACTATATTGGAATTAGTGGTATCGAAAAATCCTATGAAAAAGAATTTAGGGGAAAAAAAGGGGTTCAAATATTTACGGTTGATGTTCATAATCGTATAAAAGGAAGCTACAAAAACGGTGAGTATGACTCAACTGCCATAGTTGGAGCAAATATTACGACAACTCTGGATGCCAAATTACAAGCATATGGTGAAGCACTAATGGCAAATAAAAGAGGAAGTATTGTTGTAATTGAACCTTCAACAGGTGGGATACTCAGTTTGGTGACAACACCAACATACAACCCTAATCTATTAGTTGGAAGAGATAGGGCGAAAAACTATAAAACCTTAAGTAATGATTCATTAAAACCTCTTTTTAATCGTGCAATTCGTTCATCTTACCCACCAGGTTCAACTTTTAAAACCGTAAATGCTTTAATTGGTTTACAGGAAAAAGTTATTACTACAAAAACAGTACTTCCGTGTAACGGGGGGTACCGGGTAGGGCGGTTTCATCAACATTGTCATCATGGAAGTGCGGTTAATTTTATTTATTCAATACAGGGATCGTGTAATGCTTATTATTCACAAGTATTTATGCGCATATTAAAAGATAGAAAATTTGATTCACCAGGCATTGCTTATAAAAATTGGCGAAATTACTTGTTAAAATTTGGAATCGGGCGGAAACTTCATACAGACCTTTCCTATGAAAGAGAGGGCATAATATATACTAAAGAACATTACGACAAATTTTTTAAGGAAAAATGGAAACCATTGCGTTTAGTTTCTATGGCGATAGGACAAGGAGAAATTGGAATAACCCCATTGCAAATGGCCAATGTAACAGCAGCTATTGCAAATAATGGTTATTATTATATTCCACATATTGTAAAAGAAATTGAAGACCAGGACAGCATTGATGTCCGGTTCTATAAAAAAAACTATGTTGGTATTGATTCTGTATATTTCCCGCCGGTAATTGATGGGATGGAATTAGTTGTTAAATCAGGCACTGCAACACGTGCCTATTTACCGGATATTAGTATATGTGGAAAAACAGGAACTGCAGAAAATCCTCATGGCGAGGATCATTCTATTTTTATTGCATTTGCACCTAAAGAAAATCCTAAAATTGCTATTTCTGTTTATGTAGAAAATGCCGGGTATGGAGGTACATGGGCAGCACCAATAGCCAGCCTGATGATTGAAAGATATTTAAATGATTCTATTTCCAGACCCTATGTCGAAAAAAGAATACTTGACGCCAATTTATTAAATGTTAAAAAGTGAAAAGATCTTCTGACATAATTAACCATATTGACTGGATTACGGTACTTATATACATCGTACTGGTAATATTAGGTTGGGCAAATATTTATGCCGCGGTTTATAATGAAGACCATATCAGTATTCTGGATATATCTCAACGCTATGGTAAGCAACTTATATGGATTAGTGTAGCTTTTGCTTTAATATTTGCTCTTTTGCTAATTGAAAGTAAATTTTACGAATTTTTTGCATACCTTGTTTATCTGGCAACCATTTTATTGCTTATAGCTGTATTAATTTTTGGAACAGAAGTTCATGGTGCACGTTCATGGTTTGAATTTGGGCCAATCCGTTTTCAACCGGCTGAATTTGCAAAACTTGCAACAGCTTTAGCATTAGCAAAATTTCTCAGCACTTTTGGAATTCATATAAAAAAGATAAAAGACCTTGCAGTTGCCGGATTTATTATTTTTGTCCCGGCTGCTTTAATTATTTTGCAAAATGATACGGGTTCCGCATTGGTATATGCCAGTTTTATAATTGTTTTTTACAGAGAAGGGTTGTGGACTTGGTTAATTATTCTGGGAATAGTGCTATCCACATTGTTTATTTCTGTTTTAATGATTGATATTTTTTACGTTTTTTTATTATTAACTCCTTTGGCCATATTTATTTTTTACTTTCTTGAAAAAAATCGAAGTTTTGCCATAATTGCATTGATAGTTTACACCATAATCAATGGGATACTATATCTTGTAAACAAATATACTTTTTCAATCGATTATACCTACATCATTCCTATTAGTACGCTATTAACAATTTTGGTATTTAGCTTCCCTGCTTATAAATTAAAGCTTAGGTTTTTTAGCATTATCTCCATTATTTTAATAGGTTCAATGGCTTTTTCTTTCTCAGTTGACTATTTATTTTACAATATTTTGGAAAAACATCAACGCACAAGGATTAATGTTCTCCTTGGCCTGGAAAAAGACCCCTCAGGTGTCGGATACAATGTTAACCAATCTGAAATTGCAATTGGTTCCGGAGGTTTCCTTGGGAAAGGGTATTTGCAAGGTACGCAAACTAAATACGATTTTGTACCAGAACAAGATACAGACTTTATTTTCTGTACAGTCGGTGAAGAATGGGGCTTTCTGGGAACAACTGCGGTAATATCCTTGTTTTTGTTTTTACTATTACGGCTAATTTATATGGCTGAAAGACAAAAAGCAAAATTCAGCAGATTATACGGATATGGAGTAGCATCTATCCTGTTTTTTCATATTGTAATTAATATCGGAATGACTATAGGACTGGCACCGGTAATTGGTATCCCCCTCCCATTTTTTAGTTATGGGGGGTCATCTTTATGGTCTTTCACCATTTTACTTTTTATTTTTATAAGGTTAGACGCTTCGCGGAAAGAGCAATTGTAATTGAGTCCCTCAAACCTCCTGATTTATAGTAAACTTTATTTAAAATTTTTTTATAAAAATTAAAGGATCAATTAACAATATAATCTTTTTCTAATTCGATCCTGGAAAATTGATATAACTCATCATAAAAAACAGTGAAATTCTCCTTAAAAATTTGATGGTTATTTTGAAGTACTTCTATTGCAAATTTAGGGTAATTGGGTAACGATGTATATTTTGCCATAGCAGTTAAAACACTTTCAATACCTTTAATATTTCTATAACTTAACAAACGGTTCTTTCCGATTAAAAAAGGCAGGAACTTCTTTACCTCCAAAGGAAGAACACTAAAGTTTAACATCAATAAACTATATGAGTCAGAAATAAATTTTTCTAACTGTTGATTTGAATAATTTTCCCAGTTATTAGCCAAAAAATAATCATACATTATATCAACTACAATCCCGGAATATTTACCATACTTTCCGTTAAAAAGCCTACTTAAATCTTTTGTGATATCATGTTTATCGGTAAAATAATCAATTTTTCTGTGCAATAATATCCCCTTTTGAATATCAAGTGCAAATTTTTGATATTTTTTACCTTTTACAGCATCACCAATAAAATTTCCAATCTTAATCTCTTCATTTTCACCTGAAAGGTGTAAGTGTGCAAGAAAATTCATTTTTCCTTATATGATTTATCTTTTATGCAAAGCTAAACAAATATCTGGATTAATATTTTTCCAGTTTGTTATACCATTATTATATAAAAAAACATTTTTCTAAACATATATATAACCCATATTTTTTCTTGTTTATAAAATGTATATTTGTGACTAGTCATCCCGATATAGAAAATCTTAGATTTTAGTTCCCTGAAATCCTTAGATATACTTAATAGGTGACAACAATCAAACTTAATTAAAAAACTAAACGTTATGTCAAAAAAAAATGTAATTATTATTGGTGCTGCGGGAAGAGATTTCCACAATTTCAACACCTATTACCGCAACAATGATTTATATAATGTGGTGGCATTTACTGCTGCACAAATCCCTGATATAGATGGCAGGAAGTACCCCGCTGAACTTGCCGGAGAACTTTATCCTGACGGAATATCTATTTACGCTGAAGAAGATCTACCTAAATTAATTAAAGAAAAAAATGTTGACATATGTATTTTTTCCTATAGCGATGTTCCTTATGATCGCGTGATGAGAATGAGTGCATTAGTTAATGCAGCCGGGGCAAACTTTGGTTTGCTGGGCCCAAAAGACACCATGGTAAAAAGTACAAAACCGGTAATTGCTGTTGTTGCTACCCGTACAGGTTGTGGAAAAAGCCAGACTTCAAGAAAAGTTATTGAATACCTGATGGCAAAAGGATTAAAAGTTATAGCTATCAGGCACCCAATGCCTTATGGCAATTTAGTTGCACAAAAAGTACAAAGGTTTGCTGAGGTTTCTGATCTCGAGAAACACAAATGTACCGTTGAAGAAATGGAAGAGTATGAACCACATGTAGTACGTGGTAATGTAATTTATGCCGGTGTAGATTATGAAGCTATTGTGCGCGCAGCAGAAAAAGACCCTGACGGATGTGACGTAATTCTTTGGGATGGTGGTAATAATGACTTTGCTTTCTATCAGCCTGATCTGACTATTACAGTGGCTGATCCACATCGTCCGGGACATGAATTAAGCTATTACCCTGGTGAAGTAAATATGAGATTAGCTGATGCTATTGTAATAAATAAAATGGATTCTGCCAGTCCTGAAGGAATACAAATAGTACGTGAAAGCATAGCGGAAGTGAACCCAAATGCCATTGTTATTGACGGGGCTTCGCCAATTAAAGTTGATAAGCCTGAATTAATTAGAGGGAAAAGGGTATTGGTTGTTGAAGACGGACCAACTTTAACACATGGTGAAATGAAATTAGGTGCAGGTACAATTGCTGCACAAAAATTCGGTGCAGCTGAAATAATTAATCCCAGGGAATTTGCTGTTGGCAAATTGGCCGAAACATTCAAGATTTATCCAAACATTGGTGATCTTTTACCTGCTATGGGTTATGGTGATGAACAACTAAAAGACCTTGAAAAAACAATCAATAATGTAGATTGTGATGCAGTAATTATAGGTACGCCAATTGATTTAAACCGTATTGTAAAAATAGATAAACCAAATACCCGCGTTTATTATGATCTTCAGGAAATTGGTGAACCTAATTTAGACCAGGTATTAACCGATTTTACAAAGAAGCACGGACTTTAGTAAGATATTAACTGAATAAATAAAAAAAGCGATCCTAGAAAGATCGCTTTTTTTTGTTATTTTGCGAAACAAAATGAGCACTTAAAAATCAATAATAAAAACTCAAAAAATGTTGAATAAATACAAACTCACATTAATTGTTTTTCTTTCAGTTCTATTAATTATCATATTGCCAAATCCCAAACTAAAAGCTCAGAAATTATCAGAAAATGCCGAAATCAGCCTTTTAACCTGTAATCCCGGTGAGGAATTATATTCTGTATTTGGCCATAATGCCATTAGGGTTAACGATCCAGTAAAAAAAATTGACTGGGTATATAATTATGGGACATTTAGCTTTGAAGAGCCAAATTTTTATGTAAAGTTTGTGAGGGGACAATTAAATTATATGCTTTCGGTTAACCATTTTACACAGTTTATTTATTCCTATCAACAAGAAAACAGGACAATCAGGGAACAAGTATTGAACCTTACAGATAAACAAAAGCAGGATATATTCAAATTTCTTGAAATAAACAGGTTACCACAAAACAAGTATTACTTATACGATTTCTTTTTCGATAATTGCGCCAC
Organism: Bacteroidota bacterium; assembly: GCA_039714415.1. Taxonomy (GTDB): domain Bacteria; phylum Bacteroidota; class Bacteroidia; order Bacteroidales; family NBLH01; genus NBLH01. Next base: position 3,592 of record JBDLJL010000074.1, on the reverse strand, counting down.
ACGTGTTCGTGATGTATTTGAAGGTAATATGAAAAATGATTTAATATTTGCTACAGATTATAAAGACTCTTTAAGTTTTCGAGATTTACTTAGTCCTTACCTAAAAGAACATCATTGGTCAAGGTTTGGGATTAACCTTATATTAGGCTCAATAGTTGACAGGAATGCAACATTATCAGAAACAGCGTTTTTACCTGATTATTTAGAAATTGCTGTTTCAAAAGCAACTAATAATATTAATGGAAAAAAAGTATCATTTGTAAATAAGTCATCTGTTTTATTTACACAAACTGATGTAAATACAAGTGTAAATAAATTGCTGCGCCCGGGCTTTGTTTTCTGGGCCCTGTTTATTTTTGCACTAATATTACTCGGTATTGAATTTAAAAATAATAAAATATATCTGGCTTTTGATTTTATCTACTTCCTGTTTATTGGTATAATTGGTTTAATTCTGTTTTTTGCATGGTTTTTTACCGAACATACCGCCGTGGTTAACAACTGGAACCTTCTTTGGGCACTTCCAACACACTTCTTTATCATATTTTTCTTTTTTGTAAAAAACAAACCTGCTTTTCTAAAATACTATTTTCTAATAAGTGGTTCTATTGCAATTTTATTTTTGCCTTTGTGGACTATTATCCCACAAGTTTTTGATTTTGCATTTATACCTATGATTTTAACTATTTCGGTAAGGTCGTTTTATTATTGGTTTTATTATAGGTAATCTTAATAATATATTCTGCAATAAAACACTGGATATCAGCCATTAATTAAACCTCCCTTCTCATTTTTGGTCAAAATACAAGGTAAAAAACAATACTTTTTTGGTCAAAATACAAGGTAATATTTATCCTTTCCTTAATCAAAGCTTCTAAAAGTCCATGTTTAATCAATTAATCACCATTTTGAAAGTTAAATCATAAACCATTTTATTGCTTGCTCATATAGTTTTTATATTTTTGCAAATTGTTATAAATTTCAAAGAAAGAATAAAGATGAGCAAGGAAATTCCTTCACAATACAATCCCCAACAAACTGAGGATAAATGGTATAGTTACTGGCTAGAAAATAAACTATTTAAATCGGTTCCTGATGAAAGGGAACCATACACAATAGTTATCCCACCACCAAATGTTACCGGTGTGTTACATATGGGGCACATGCTGAATAATACCATTCAGGATATTTTAATCCGCCGTGCCCGTATGCAAGGCAAAAATGCATGTTGGGTACCGGGAACAGATCATGCCTCAATTGCCACAGAAGCAAAAGTTGTTGCCAAATTAAAAGCTGAAGGAATTGATAAAAATAAACTCTCGCGAGATGAGTTTATGGAACATGCCTGGGAATGGAAAGAAAAGCATGGGGGAATTATCCTTGAGCAGCTTAAAAAACTTGGCGCTTCATGTGACTGGGACAGAACGACCTTTACAATGGATAAAAATCTGTACAAAAGCGTAATTAAGGTTTTTGTTGACCTGTACAATAAAGGCAATATCTATAGGGGAGTTCGTATGGTTAACTGGGACCCGAGCGCAAAAACAGCCGTTTCTGACGAAGAAGTTATCCATAAAGAAGAACAATCAAAACTTTATTACATAAAATACAAAGTTGAAGGAGAAGATGGCCATGTTACCATTGCTACAACACGTCCGGAAACTATTTTGGGCGATACAGCTGTTTGTGTCCACCCTGAAGATGAACGATTTAAAAACTTTCATGGTAAAAAAGTAATAGTTCCATTGGTAAACAGGGCTGTACCTTTAATTCAGGACGAGTATGTTGACAGGGAATTTGGTACCGGTGCTTTAAAAATCACCCCGGCACATGATATTCATGATTATGAAATCGGGCAAAAGCATAACCTTCAAAGCATTGATATTTTTAATGATGACGGAACTTTAAATGAAACTGCAGAATTATATATTGGTAAAGACCGGTTTGTTGTCCGGAAAGAAATAACTAAACAACTTGAAGAAGAAGGTTTTATTGATAAAATTGAAGACTACGTAAATAAAGTTGGTTTTTCTGAAAGGACCAATGCAGTAATTGAGCCAAAACTTTCCATGCAATGGTTTTTAAAAATGGGTGATATTGCAAAACCGGCTCTTGAAAATGTAAGTAATGATACCATAAAGTTTTTCCCTAGGAAATTCAAGAATGTTTACCGGCATTGGATGGAAAATGTGAGAGACTGGAATATTTCACGTCAGTTATGGTGGGGACAAAGAATTCCCGCTTATTATCTTCCAAATAGTAACGACTTTGTAATCGCAGAAAATATAGAGAAAGCAGTAGAACTAGCCATAGAAAAAACAGGCAATGCAAACCTTACAGAAAAAGATCTTCGACAAGATGACGATGTTTTGGATACGTGGTTTTCATCATGGTTGTGGCCAATTTCTGTATTCAACGGTATCAACGAACCTGATAATGAAGAAGTAAATTATTACTACCCGACCAACGATTTAGTTACAGGACACGACATTATTTTCTTCTGGATTGCACGGATGATTATTTCAGGATATGAATACAGGCAAAAGCGTCCATTTGAAAATGTATATTTTACCGGTATGGTAAGGGATAAGCAGGGACGAAAAATGTCAAAGCAATTAGGTAATTCACCTGATCCAATAAAACTGATGGAACAATATGGTGCTGACGGGGTCAGGATTGGAATGCTGCTTTGTTCACCTGCTGGTGGCGATTTACTTTATGATGATAAATTACCGGAACAAGGCAGAAATTTTGGAAATAAAATTTGGAATGCATTCCGCCTGGTACAACAATGGGAAATTGATGAAAAACTTGAACAACCAGAATCAGCCATTAAAGCAATCAATTGGTTTGAGAATAAACTAAACCAAATCATTGAAATCCTTGACAGACAGCTTACTGATTATCGTATCTCAGAAGCAGTAATGACCATTTACAAATTTTTCTGGGATGAATTCTCAGCGTGGTATCTCGAAATGGTAAAGCCTGCATATCAAAAACCGATTGACGCAGCAACCTTGGAGAAAACAAATGAGTTCTTTGATAAAATACTTCGTATCATTCATCCATTTATGCCATTTATTACTGAAGAAATTTGGCAATTACTTGAAAAAAGAAAAGAAGGTGATAGCATAGTAGTAGCTTCAATGCCAAAAAAAGGTCAATATGATGAATCTCTTTTGGCAAATTGCGAAATGGTAAAAGAAGTAATATCGTCTATTAGAAAAGTAAAAAAAGATAAAAACATTCCACAAAAAGAACAGGTTCAACTTAAAATTAAATCAAATAATTACAACCATCAGGCAGATTCTATTCTTAAAAAACTAGGAGGAGTTTCTGACATTGAAATGGTTAACCAGAAAGTTGAAGGTGCAGCAGGCTTTATCATTAAATCTGTAGAGTATTTTATACCTTTGGGTGATTTAATAAATAAAGATGAGGAATTAGCTAAACTGCAAAAAGAACTTGATTATACAAAAGGGTTCTTAAATTCTGTTTTGAAAAAATTAAGTAATGAGCGATTTGTAAATAACGCCCCTGAAAAAGTTGTTGCAATAGAAAAAAACAAACAGGCTGAAGCAGAAACAAAAAT
>JBDLJL010000073.1:0-24566 GCA_039714415.1 Bacteroidota bacterium | reverse complement strand
TTTGCCTCTGGACACGAAAGCAATTTTTTTACCATCCCCTGATACATCAAAATAGGTTATTTTGCCCTGAACTTTAAAACTTTGGTCTAATAAAAGCGTGTTGTTTTGAAACAGGGAAATATTTAATAATTCTGATTTTTTGCTCAGTATATTGTAAATATACAGTTGATAATCTTTTACAAAAACCACTTTTTCGCCATTGGCACTTATTTGAGGTCTTTTAATGGATGTGGCGCATGAACTGAGTATTTCTGTTTTACCATCTTTTAAAACAGCCAGGTTATATTCCCCGTTCTGCTCATCGGATACAAAATAAACATTACCGTTTTTATCAATAGTAGGCCAAAAATCTTTACCCTTGTAGCTGGTATGCTTTGTAAACCTCTTAGTATTAAAATCATAGGATTTAATATCAGGGTTATGCTCACCTTTGTATTTCTTTCTATGCGAAAAAATACTGCTTTCCCAGGATTCAGTAAAATATATTGCTTTAGTTATTGGATGTTCCACTAAATGATGTGGTGTATTAAAATAGTTTTCAAACAACCGGGCAGGTGTACCTCCATTAACCGAAATTTTATATCCCGAAACAAAATTATAACGGTTTGATGTAAAATAAATATATTTTGAATCCCACGACCATGAATCAACAAAATCATTGTTATCATGAAAAGTTAATTGTTTAATTTCACCACCTTCAATTGGTATTAAATAGATATTAGGATTATTATCCTGTGTTCCTGTAAAGGCAATCCACTTTCCATCAGGACTAATCCGTGCATGTGATTCATTTCCCTGCATTGCAGTTAACCTGTATGCTGTTCCACCACTTGCATTAACTTTCCATAAATCGCCTTCATATGAAAACACAACAACCTCACCACCAGGGGTTAATGATGGATCTGCAACAAAATACGCATTATTTTTTTGCGCCATTAAGTTTATTGAAAACAACGTTCCAATAAAAAGTGAAAATATTTTCTTTTTCATTTGTTTTATCTATTGAATTTAAATGCGAATATATGAATTTGTTCAGAAATTATTAAAGTCACTTTCTAAAAATGCAAATTGATGATTGATTAATAGAGCGAAAATCCTTATATTTATACCTGTTTTGGCAATTCAACAACTTATCATGAAAACTTTCCTGGCTTTAATATTCGTCTTAAGTATTTTGCTACCGACATTTCCTGATAACAGTTCGGATATTAAAATTAAAATTTTACAATCAGTATTTAGATATAGTAAGCTGGTTGATCATAAGGGAGAGAAGTTAATTGAAACTGGCAGAAAAAATTATGGGAAAAGAAATTACCAACTGCTACGAACACAATTATGACTATGAACCACCAAAATATGAAATAGTTACCCTATTAAATTGGTAATTATTGTTATAAATGTAAAAAATATTGGTAATTTTACTAATTATAAATAAAACTATTATGCAATTGGAACGATTTTATATGTATATAAAAGGCTAATAAACTGTAAATATCATGAAAATAATACTATCTCTGACACTGGCATTACTTTTAAATGTAGTTTATGCACAAAATGATTCGATTATTGATTGTGCCATTGAAGCCAATAAAAAAGGAATGGTCTATTTAAAAAATTTCCAGACCAAACTGGATCCGGCAAATAATACAAAGATGGGCGAAAAATGGCCAATAGTCCTCAATAAAGGAAGTAAGTATCGTTTTTATTTATGTGAAAAAAATCAAGATAAACCTGAACAGGTTGTTCTTACTCTATTTGATGACACTCATCCAGAAAATGCACCATATGCAACAACAACAAAAAGAGGGCACTTCTATTTTGAATGTAATAAAACAGACACATACCATATTTCCATAAGGTATAAAGAGGAATATGGTAAAAATGAGGTCTCAGCAGTTGGAGTTCTGCTTTTTGTGGGGAAAAAAAGTAACTAACACTACTTCAAGGTAATCTCTAAAAATCCAAACTTCTGCGTTACTCAAATTTTTCAAAACATTCATTTACAATAGTAAACTCAAGCTTTAAAAATTTGAAAGCCTTGAATTTTTAATTTTTAGAGTCTACCTCAATAAAAGTGCCTGTCCAGGTATAGTATAATTGATTTTTAATGATTAAGAAGGCTTTTTTTTTATTCATATTGCTTCTACTGGCGGTATTATTATGGCTTAGTCCTGATTTTAAAGTAGTTTCATTTGGGGTTGCCATTCTATTATTTGGAATGATCATGCTTGAAGAAGGGTTTAGGGCATTTACGAAAGGCCCTTTACAAAACATTCTTAAAAAAGCCACCAATAAACTATATAAAAGCTTGGGGGTTGGAATGTTAGTGACCGCACTTATTCAATCCAGCTCCTTGATTTCCGTTATCACAATTTCATTTATTAGTGCTGAATTAATTAGTTTGGCAGGTGGGATTGGGATTATTTTTGGTGCAAATATTGGGACTACTGCCACAGCCTGGCTGGTTGCCGGATTTGGCCTTAAAATAAAAATATCATCACTTGCAATGCCCATGTTGGTTTTTGGTGCAATATTGTCTTTTCAAAGAAATTCAAATCTAAAAGGCCTTGGTAATGTACTTGCGGGGCTTGGTTTCTTTTTCCTAGGTATTCATTACATGAAAGAAGGCTTTGATACATTCAAGGAAAGCTTCAACCTTGCAAATTATGCAATTCCCGGTTTTTGGGGACTAATAGTATATACTTTAATTGGAATTACTATAACCACTATTTTACAATCCAGTAGTGCTACCCTGGCTCTTATACTTACTGCAATGGCAGCTGGCCAAATTACATATGAAATAGGTTTGGCCCTGGCAATTGGTGCCAATGTAGGTACAACGATAACGGCTGTAATTGGTGCCCTAGGCGCTAATATTGCAGGAAGAAGGCTTGCCGGTGCACATATGATTTTTAATTTGACTACAGGTGTTGTTGCACTGGCATTAATTTACCCCTTGGGTCACCTGGTAGACTTTTTGGCCGAAAATATGAATATTGCGGCAGATAACTATATGTTAAAACTCGCACTCTTTCATTCTATATTTAATGTTCTAGGGGTAATTATTATGATACCCTTAATTAAAAAGATTGAAAAACTTCTGTACATTATTTTTAAAGAAGTAGTTATTACAGATATTGATATGCCCAAATACCTGAACAAAGCGGTTTTGGAATATCCAATGTCAGCCTTAGAAGCTATTTTAAACGAAACAAAATATCTATTTAAAAATGCAACTTTTGAAATAATAGCCCATGGATTAAACCTGCACCGCGAAGACATTAAATCAGATGAAAAACTGAAGCGTATTATAAAAAATTCTAAAGAAGATTTTCACGCTGATATTGATAAACTTTATTACCAAAGAGTAAAGACCATTTATAGTAAAATAATAAAATATACAACACTTATTCAAGTTACCTTTAAATCATCACCTAATATAGTTGAAAACCTTACCAAAGTAAAAATTGCCAACCGTAAAATTGTTGAGATTATTAAAAGTGTAAAAGGTTTACAGAAAAATGTGACAATATTTATGAATTCTGATAATGAACACATTAGAAAAGAATATCAACGATTAAGAAGAAAAGTTTCAAAAGTACTTAGGGAAACATATCTGATACGACAAGATTTAGAACCATACAAACACCTTAAAATACTACAAAAACTGAAATATGAAATTGAGGAAAATAGTATTTTTAAAGATGAACATATTGATATTTTAATTCGTGATAATAAAATAACCGGCAGTATGGCAACATCATTAATAAATGACAGTGATATTGTAGCTGGTATGATTGAAAACCTGATTGAAGTAGCTGAACTGCTTTACGGTACAAGCGATTCTTTATTTGAAAGCCTTGATGTTTTAGTTGGTGATTAAACACGTAAACCGATGGTTTATTAAAATTCCTGCAACCCTGCCTTAGTTCCTAAGTCAAGACTGCATTTGCTTGTTGTACCACAGCTCTCCTGAGCTGTGGTTTGATCAAAACAGCTTAGGAAATCTTTTTTACAAGCTACCCAAGCTATTATTAATTAATAAACTATTTATTTATTTATTTATTTATTTAATAATCAATATTTTGTGTTTTTCATAAACTTTTTTATCATCCAAAATTTGCAGTAAAAAAGTACCTTGATAGCTCCCTTCTATGCTTATTTGGTTTTGGATTTTTTCAAGCTTTTGCCTGTAAATTATTTTACCGCTTAAATCCAAAATTTCCAAACAACTGTTTTGACTTGGTAATTCATCTAAATTAATTTTAAACTGGCCATTCGAGGGATTAGGAAAAACTTTTACAAATTCCTTTCGAACATCATAAATTCCAGTAAGCACCAAGTTAAAGGGCTCTGATTCTAAAGTTAAATCAGGAGCGACACTATTTGTTATATTACAAGTATAAGTCCCTTTATCATCAGAATCAAAACTTGCAATAATAAGCGTATCATTATTTGAATTGGTTATTTCATTGCCATCTTTAAACCATTGATAGTCATTCTGCCCACCCCCAACTTCAACAACTAGTTGGACAGTCTGACCTAAATCCCCATAAACATCTTTAATTTCGCCAACTTTTTCTTGAGGGCTATAATTTTTATATGAAATAGCTGACCAGTTAACATTAGCCTTTTCCAGATCGCCAAAATCCAAAGCATTATTGTCAATATAAAGCATGCCCAAATTGGTTAAGCCTGATAAATCCGGCAAATCTACAAGTTCATTATGATCCAGCGTAAGTCTGGTAAGTGTTGTCAGGTTATTTATTTCCTGAGGAATCCCGGTTAATTTGTTATTGAAAAGATATATCCAGTTAATTCCTGATAAATTACCAATTTCCGATGGGATACTTGTTAATTGATTATCATTTATGTGTAACTCATAGAGTTCTGTAAGATTACCTATGCTTGAAGGAATAGAAGCTAGTTGATTTTCATTTAGATATAAATACCTAAGCTTTATTAAACTACCAATTTCCGTAGGAATACTCGTAAGTTCATTCCCATTAACGAAAAGGGTGGTAAGGTTCGTTAAATTCCCAATACCAGCAGAGATATTTGTTAATTGATTGAAACCAATATTAAGGGTAATAAGTGAAGTTAAGCTATAAACCTCTGAAGGGATAGTTGTTAATTCATTTTGACCAATAGATAACTCAGTAAGAACTGACAGGTTCGCTATTTCAGCAGGAATGTTAGTTATCGCATTATAATTAAGCATGAGATATGTAAGCAAGGTTAAATTACCTATTTCTGCAGGTAACCCACTTAATGTGTTATTTCTCAGGTTAAGTTTTGTAAGTGCTGTTAGATTACCAATTTCAACAGGGATTTCTCCTACCAAATTATTATAGGAAAGATCAATTTCTGTAACCCTGCCACCCGTAACTGTTACTCCATACCAACTATCTACAACTTCATTGCTTTTCCAATTTGTTTTTACAGTCCAGTTACCACCATTAGTTGCATCATATAAAGCAATTAAAGCATTATAATCTTCGGAAAAAACACCATTTGTAAAAGAACCTATAGTTCCCTCATTTGTTTTAAGTGTTAAATTCGGGAAGCTTGTATCTGATATTGTACAATAATACATTCCATAAGCATTGTTTTCTACTGTAATCGAGCTGGATGTTTCACCAATAATTTCAACATCGTTTTTAAACCACTTATATTGATTATTTATACCTGATACATTACAAGAAAATGATATTTGTCCATCTGCTTCTGTCCTGTTCAACAGTATTTCTGCTTGAGGGCTATAATTATTAAATGAAATAGCTGACCAGTTAACATTAGCCTTTTCCAGATCGCCAAAATCCAAAGTATTATTGTCGATATAAAGCATGCCCAAATTGGTTAAGCCTGATAAATCCGGCAAATCTACAAGTTCATTATGATCCAGCGTAAGTCTGGTAAGTGTTGTCAGGTTATTTATTTCCTGAGGAATCCCGGTTAATTTGTTATTGAAAAGATATATCCAGTTAATTCCTGATAAATTACCAATTTCCGATGGGATACTTGTTAATTGATTATCATTTATGTGTAACTCATAGAGTTCTGTAAGATTACCTATGCTTGAAGGAATAGAAGCTAGTTGATTTTCATTTAGATATAAATACCTAAGCTTTATTAAACTACCAATTTCCGTAGGAATACTCGTAAGTTCATTCCCATTAACGAAAAGGGTGGTAAGGTTCGTTAAATTCCCAATACCAGCAGAGATATTTGTTAATTGATTGAAACCAATATTAAGGGTAATAAGTGAAGTTAAGCTATAAACCTCTGAAGGGATAGTTGTTAATTCATTTTGACCAATAGATAACTCAGTAAGAACTGACAGGTTCGCTATTTCAGCAGGAATGTTAGTTATCGCATTATAATTAAGCATGAGATATGTAAGCAAGGTTAAATTACCTATTTCTGCAGGTAACCCACTTAATGTGTTATTTCTCAGGTTAAGTTTTGTAAGTGCTGTTAGATTACCAATTTCAACAGGGATTTCTCCTACCAAATTATTATAGGAAAGGTCAATTTCTGTAACCCTGCCACCCGTAACTGTTACTCCATACCAACTGCTTGATACATCATTCGTTGTAGTACTCCAACCTGTTTTTTGTGTCCAATTGTCACCACCAGTTGTATTGTAAAGGGCAACCAGGGCATCAAATTCTGACTGGCTTACTTGTGCATAAGCAAATTTTGCAAAAAAACTAATTGCTAATATGAAAATAAGGACTTTTTTCATGTTTTTTTTATGTGTATTAAATATTTGTTTTTACCTACTATTTATATTATTAGGACTGTTTTTATACTAATTTATATATTACTCTCTATACTACTTATTCTTATACGTGAAAAAAGTAAAAAGGTTTCAAATTTCCTTAACTTTATTTTGTTTGTTTACTATAATGAGGGTTAACAGAATAACAGATTTTTACATGTATATTTTTATAAAATTATTGATAACACAAAAGAAAAAATAACTGTTAAGCCGATATGCAATCAAAGTAGCGTTTGCTTATTGATACCTCATTTCTTCAAAACAGGATAAACGCTTCCATGACCGCAGGTTAGGACGTTAAGAAAATAGAAATTTCTATTATTTATTGTTTACGAGGAATTGATAACTTTTTGTAGGCGGACGACGGAAGGAATATCCTTTCTTCGTCTTTACATACATTTTGGCTTTTTTATAAAACGGGTATAAGTTCCCTGTAATCCTACCTTCGTCCGTAGGTCAAGGCAGCGTTTGCGCTGATGCTACTTATTTATTTTTATAATACTCTAAAAGTGATTGTTTATCAAACTCATACCTAAGCAAATCAGCAGTTTTGTAGTAGTTTTCTTTATCCGTAACATAGTCATAAGAGTATTTTGCCAGGTCTATTTTTAAACTATCATAACTAAATAATTTAAGTATTTCAATAATTTGATCAGTAGTAAAACACTTTTTTGCTTTTATTACCTGTTTGGCCAAAGTCATTTTAGTATTGCTAAAACTTTGCTTTTTTATTTGGGCTTTAATATCTGCCAAATCTTTATCTGTTACTTTACAATCAACTTTAATAACAACATAAGGGCTAGAATTAATATATTTTAAAAGTTCCCTTCTGTTAAACTCATTATTAAATAATTGGGTCATATAATTATAATTACCTTTATCATAAACACGCTTATAAGCTAATTTTGCAAGAGTTAAACGGTTACTTTCAATACTCAACAATGAGGTAATTTTCATTACCTGTGCAGTAGTCAAACAATAATATGTTACATTTTTTTTTGCAAGGGGTAATTTCACTTTGTCTGAGTTTGCATTTGCTATTTTTTGAGCCTGACCTATAAATACCTGATCAGATATCACCGAACTGCATCCTCTATGTCCCTTATAATCTGAATGTTTTGGATAGTTATAATCAGGGAATGTTAAAGTTGTAAGTACATAATCATCCTTTGGTGTTATTATTTTATATTGTCCTTTAATATAATCATGTAATCTAAAAACAGTTGAGAAATAAGCAAATGCATCATAAACTTCGTAAAAATTCGACTTATCTGTGGTATTCAAATATGCTATTTCCGCAAATTCAAGCCGGTTAAAATCATTTTCAAATAATGCTGCAATTTTTTTTACTTGTTCTGATGATAAACAGTTTTTTTTAGCAATGCTTTTAGCGGAAGCTAATTTTTGTGCCTCATTTTTTTTAGCAACTATCGAATTATACTTCTGTTGAAACTGATAGTTTGAAATGGGGGTATAACAATTTTTTTTAACTTGTGCCTGAACACTTAAAACAAATAAACTTAATATAACAATTAGTATATTTCTCATAATACTTAGTTTTTTGATTAAACCTCTATCATTCATTGAAGTCATTAATTTATTAAAACCTCTTTATATTTAAAAATATGATACTCAAACCACAAATTCTCTGCCAATTATACAGCTCAAAGGCTGTAGTTAAGGGTAATTGTAGTGTTTACTTATATTTACTATATTCAAAAAACTGTTACAGTTCATTGCTTTATTAATAATTGGTAATTAGTACATTATAAGTCTTAATTTGTTTTTTTAGTTTCATTACTAATTCCCAGTTGCTTCGACAAGTGATATAGTGAGTTTATCGAACTGCTCAGTTCAACGCATTAAAGATACAAATTTTATACTTTAGATAACACAGTTCTTTTAAACAAGGGCCCCCCCCAACAAACAACAGTAAAGAATATAAAATCACTCTTAAAAGTTTTTTTAAAAAAAGAAGAGCAAGAACTGAATAGCTGCGGCAATTCCTCCAAGAAAAGCGCCCACTATCATAAGTTTCATTTCATCCTCTTGGAAAACAGGTCGTAAAAAAGCTTCAAACTCAGATTTAGAAAGGGCAGCCATTTTTGAACTTAAAATATTTTCCACATCAATTGCCTGATTTGCATACGGGTAGACAAAACGCATAGCGATGGGCAATTCTTCAAGAAAACGATAGTGTGCTATATTTTTGACATAATTTAGCTTTTTATCTAACTTAAATAAGCCAGCCATTGATTTTGATTTCCCAATAATTACATCAATCAATTTATCTGTATGGTGCTTACTCAAGTCTGAAAACCTTTCCGGTTTTGGACCTCGAAGCGTATAGTCAAAGAGCCTTTCAATGGTTAATATTTGCTTTTTAATAATACGGGCATATTCACGTGCTACCACATCCTGCCGTTTTAAAAAAATCCCCTGAATAGTGAATAAACCTAAAAATCGTCTTGGATACAACGGTCTGAATATTAACCTTATTGCAAGAAAGTTTGTAGCAAACCCTACAAAAACACCAAATGACACCAATACCCACCAGGGATCATAAAGGAAAAAAACTACTGCCTGTATAATCCCGAAAAGGAAACCAAAATAAAAGCCTGAATGTTCAATAAACTTAAACTCCTTATTCCCTACACTTAAAAAAATATGATTGATTAATGTTTTATCTTCCAATAATGCTGATATGGCCAGTGATTTAAGGTCCAGGATATCTTCAATATTAATTTTAATGTCCTCCATCAACTCTTTAATTACCCTGGGTAATTCAGCTTCAATGATACTTATTATATTCTTTTTCGATTTATCAGGTAAATTATTCCATAATACAGGTGCCTGGGCTTGCATAACTTCGTTAGTAACCTGTTTTGCCAGTGATTTAATGGCAGGTTGAATTTCTTCTTCGATCCTTTGAGATGAGATTTTTGAGAAAACATCAGTTACACTTACCAATTTTGAAGTCATCAGATCAACTGAAATTTTAGCCATCTTGGTTGCTTTGGATGGGATAATCCCCTGCCAGCCAAAAGGTCGGATACCAATATATTCGAGGGGGTAAAATGTCATTTTTAAAGCAATAACATTTGTAAACCAACCTACAAAGCCACTAATAACTGGTATAATAAGATAAGGGTAGTAATTTAGCAAAAAGTCAAAAAAGATATCCATTATACTTTTATATTTAGGAATGCAAATTAAGAAATATTATGCATACCTAATAATATTTAACTGTGTTTTACAATAGATTTATAAGCTCAAAAAAATGCAAATACTTGTACAACAACGATGTTCTTTATTTTTTTGAGCTCCGGGTTTATCAATTAATCTTTTTACTAATAAAGGTGTTCACAAAAATAAATGCCTTTGGGTATTTATCTTTAAGCATTCGTAATTTTATGGTTGCCTCCCATTCATAAATATATTCACCCAGATAGTAGATATATGAACCATTTTCTTTCTTAAAAGATTTAACGTCCTCTATATCTGCAAAATATGCATTATTAAGTGATGTTTTTGAATCTAACAGCTGTATTGAAAATACTTTGCTCTCGTCCTCATTTTGATTATCTATATCAGTATCTATAGTAACATTTGTATCCGTATTACCTACAAGTATATAATCATCAGATATATCTTTTGACTTAGGTTTTGATATATATTCTTTTGTTTGAATATTGCCCTGTGTAAGCATCCTGTGATATTCAGTATCTTCAAGCGATTTAATGATAATATCATCTAAAATAATATGCTGTTCCAACGATAAAAATGAACCCTTATTTTCTATTGTAAGCTTTATTTTATGGGTTGTGAGATTTTGAAACTCAACAGTAAGAATATAAGATTTTCCTGTTCTTAGGAATAGATTGAACTTATTTTTCTTCAAAGTTGGTTTATATAAATTCACTTTTTTACCATTCAGGTCAGAAATGTGGATTTTGATGTCTTTTTGATTTACATTTTCTTCAGAAATAAAAATATTACCTGACACTACTGCATAGTTCTTTTTTCCCTGCTCGCTTAATTCAACCCTGTAAATGTCACTTTGGCCTTTTCCTCCCTGTCTTTTTGATGCATAATAGGCAAACCTTCCATTTGGCGAAGGAATATAGAAAAAATCATCTTTAACGGAATTTATCGGGATACCCAAATTGACAGGACTTGACCAATTGTTTTTTTTCTTTATTGAACTTGCAAAAATATCATAGCCCCCCATAGAGTTATGACCTTCTGAACAAAAAAACAAAGTTCCATTCATATGAATAAAAGGGGTTTCTTCATTAAATGCGGTATTAATTGTTGCGCCCAAATTTCTGGCAGGCCCCCATGTTCCGTTAATTAATTTATCCGAAACATAAATGTCTAAACCGCCATATCCACCTTTTCTATCACTGACAAAATATAATTTGCTACCATCAGGCGTAAGGCAACCTGCTGTTTCACGATACTTCGTATTAATGTTTGGACCCAAAGCCACTGCTATACCCCACTCACCTGATTCTTTCATTTTTGAAATATACAAACTACCCTTATATCGATCATATTTATGAATAATCATAGTTTTATAATCAGCTGAGATAAAGGTTGCTGCTTCATGAAAAGATGAATTTACCGAGTTGCCAAGGCTATATGGTAATTGCCAGGCTGAATCAATTTTTTCGCTCATATATATATTTGCATCAAATTGATCATCGTAATTTTTTACACTTACTTTTGTCTCTTCTCTGCGCGAGGTGAATATTAGTTCTGTCTCATCATTATTAATTAAGGGACTATGGTCAGAATATTTTGAGTTAACTTCAAGTAAGTTTTCTACTTTAATTTCCAGTTTGCCACTAGAAAAACACTTTCCATTTTCACACTTTTCTTTTAAAAGTTTTACCCGAAAATTAAAAAGATCTTCATTTCCTGGAATTTTCTCTGAAAGCTGATTTAAAATGTCTATCGCCTTAATAAAGTTGTAATTATCATAATATGCTTCAGCCAGATAATAATATGCCTCTAAAGGTGCATTATTTGAATTACCTTCTTGTATGTTGGAAACAGCCTTTTCAAAAAATCCAATGGCCTGTTCTTTCCCATAATCGGTATTTAAATAACAATATCCTACCAAAAAATTTATTATTGAATTATCAGGTTCTTGATCTAATAACTTTTTATATAAAAGGACAGCCTTGTCATATTTCCCTTCCTGAAGTGCCACTTCAGCCATTCTTTCCTTTTCACTATATGTTAAATTATCCCCTGTTTTTGACCTTTGGGAATACATGTTCACAGGATTACAAATAAAAAAGACTAATAATATGTACGCAAACAACTTCACCTTTTACTTTTTCGATTTCGAATTTTTATTCTCTGAAACAATTTTCTAATAATTTCCAGCAAAATACTAACAGCAATGAAAATGCCAAAAAAGAATAAAAATCGAATGAAACCCTCCAAGCCCAATTCAACTGATAGCCAGTATCCAACTATTGCTGAAATCACTATTCTTAAAACATTTATCATCAGTTATTTATATTTTTTTAAACCGTAATTAATATTTTGTTTTTGGTGAGCCTCAATGTACAAATCAAAATCACCTTTTTTATTATTTATTTTAAGATTTTCATTTTGCATGTTAAAGTCATTCCTTATTTCGTCAATTAAATTTTCATCATTTAATTTCTGCATATAAAACGAAACATTCTTATAATACTTTTTATAATTATAGGGACCTGCATATCCATATATAGCCGTTTTAATCGGTGTATCTTTTGTCTTATATCCCATTTTATAATATACCAGCATTCTGGCAGCTGCATCGATATTTAATATTGGATGAAACCTGTCGTCATAAGAGATAAGCTTTTTTCGATCATAATTATTCTTTTTTATCAATTGCCTTATCTCTTTGCCATGTTTTTTACAAACTAATTTATCACAATTTTCATATGTTTTTAAGCCAAACTTACGAGCAAGGCTTGGCTGCATATGAATTAAACCTATGCCACCATCATCAATGCTATTAGGTAATAAATCCACACCACCTGATTCTTGAATTATCATTGCAAGAAGCAAGTTTTCAGGCAAATGGTATTTTTCTTCAACTTTTTTTGTGATGTTTTGAAACCTTAAACCTCTTAGTATCTGGCCATACATTCTTTTACCATAAACACCAGTTTTTTTAACTGTGCCCAACATCTTCAGATTTTTAAATTTAGGTTCTTTGATAATTACTTTATAAGAATTATGAAAAGCAGGTTTTAATAAATCATCCCTATTATTTACACCGGTTCTTGTAAATTCCTCAGTTTTACAATTAACTAAAAGAAAGATAATAGACAATAAAAGAAACTTTTTTTGAATTAAATTAGTAATCATCGATTTTACAAATATTTTTATTGTTTGACCTAAAAAAATAATAGCTTTAAAACTGGTGCATAGCAACTACATTAATTAACTGAATGTAAGTTTTCAAATTTCTACTCTTTTATTGAGTTAGTTGCTTTGCACCTACAGTTCTGATACTCAAGTTTGGGCAATCAATTCTCAATATAATAAATACAGTAAAGTTCCTATTTATAACGAACAAAAACATCTTCAATTATACTAAAAATTAATCATTTCCACTTTTATATGCACATTGGCATTGCGTCCCTTATCATCTGTACAGGAAATTTTCACCATTCCTTCATCTGGTTTAAAAAAAACCTTTTGTGCCGGTATCGATTTTTTATAAAACTTGTCATTAATGTACCAATAAACTTTGTCAACATTATTAGCTGCATTACAACTAAGTAGTATTTGAGTAGTATCTGCCCTGTCAATGAAATATTCTACATTATTTATCGGAGAAGTAATTTCCGGTTTATCTTCAGCAAAAATTCTTTCACACTGAGGGTTATGTGGTGGGACTTTTCGGTATTTTAATTGGTTTGTTTCAAAATAGCTAATCATTTCCGGAGGGTAATTGGGATAATAAGCATTTATATACCCACTTTCGGGTAAACAGGAAGTACAATATGAAATACTGGTATCTGCGGATACACTGACTTTGCGCAAATGGTCGCATTTTCTATTTGATGAAATATTGGGTATGTATGCATCACTTGTCAAATTGGTACAAAAATTATTAGGGATCAGACCCGTTTCAGAACAAACCAGCCTGAATTCAAGATTTTCAGGTATATCATACCATTCAGCATCGGACTGATAATCAATGGTATTAAATATTTCAAACAGCAAAGGTGCAGCTGTTTCAGATCCGCTCAACTCCTGTACACCTTCAGCTGAAAAATTCCCGACCCAAACACCAATTGTGTAGTTTTTATTATAACCTATACTCCAGGCATCTTTTCTACCGTATGAAGTACCAGTTTTCCAGGCAACTTTTGGTAAATCAGCACTATTTTGCCATTCAAGAGGTAAATCAGGCCTTGTTACCTGTGTTAATATATCGGTAAGCATATATCCGGATTCTTGTGAAATAATATTAAACCCCGAATTGAGGCTATCATTCTGTAACCAGTTAAATTCTGTATAAACACCATTGTTCGCAAATGCATGATAAAGACCGGTCAGTTCTTCAAGCGTCACCCCACACCCACCCAAAATTACTGAGAGTCCCAACTTTTTCTCGTCTTTTTTTATTTGTTTAAAATTTAGTTTTTTAAGTTCATTAACAAATTTATATGATTTATATTGATCTAAAATCTTAACCGCAACAACATTTAATGAATTTGTGAGCGCATTGTTAACTGAAACAAGACCATGATACTCCGAATCATAATTATGTGGTTCATAACCACTATAATTTACCGGAACATCGGTTAATTTTAACTTTGGTGTTATGATACCTTTATCAAAGACCAAAGCATATAAAAATGGCTTAAGTGTACTTCCGGGTGAACGAATTGCTTTTATTCCATCAACCTGACCAGCATCCTCAGTATTATTAAAATCTGCTGACCCAACATAAGTTATTACACTACTTTTATCGTTATCGATAATAAATACAGAAGCATTTTTTATGTTCCTGTTATATAATCTGTTAATATAATTTTTAACAAGGTGCTCAATTTTTAACTGCTTTTTTAGATCCAGGTGAGTATATATATTGGCTTTTTCAATATGCATATTTTTCATCCTACGTGAAAAATGCGGTGCCATTTTGGGTGCATTATGCCTTTTAGCTAATAAAGGCTCATTTATTGCATCTTTTATATCTTGTTTTGAAAATAATCCTGCTTTTTCAAACCTTTTTAACCATTTGTTTCTTATTTCAATAATCGTATCATTATCTTTCCCAAGGATTAATGAGTTAGGGCGGTTTGGTATTATTGACAAAGCTGTTAATTCTGCCAAGCTTAGATGATTTGGGGCTTTTTCGAAAAATAATAATGATGCTGCTTTAACACCTTCGATATTACCACCATAGGGTGCAAGGTTTAAATACATTTGCAGGATTTCATCTTTTGAGTAATGTAGTTCAAGTTGAAGAGCCCTAAAAGTTTCTATTAATTTGTTTGAATAGGTGCGCTCTTTAGGATTTAACAACCTGGCTACCTGCATAGTAATGGTTGAAGCACCCGAAGTTCGTTTATTTTGAGCAATATTGTTAAACAATGCCCTGAAAATTGCTAAAACATTTACCCCGGGGTGAAAATAAAAATACTTATCTTCTTTAAAAATAATAGCCTTTCGTAAAAGCGGTGTAATTTCTGAAAGCTCTGTTTTCATTCGCCATTTTTCATCAGAACTTAAATAAACATGAATAACAGTACTATCAGCAGCAATGACAATATTTGAGTAATCAGTTTTAAGCTGAACAGGGAAAAACAGATTCAGTAAAAAAAAACTTGCGAATATAAATAATATAACCCATCCACTTATACGAATCCCAAAAGGAGTTTTTTTTATATAGCCTCTAATTAGTTTCTGAATGGTAATTATGTAATACCCTTTTATCAATTTTTTTAATCATTTAGTTGTCATTTTTAGTCATTTTTAGTCATTAATTGTCCTTATTGGCATAACCTTTTCCTTTTTTTCAGAATTACAAAAGTGACTACAAATGACAGCAAAGCTAAATGACAATATATCCAAATAAATCACATATTTTAAGTTATGAAATACTATTCAAGTTCTAAATCCCTATTTTGAACTAAAATAAAGCATTAGGATAAAACCTGTAATTAGCAAGATTCCCACTGATACACCAATAATTGATTCCCATGGAGTTCCCAGGTTTTGTTGATTTGTTTCTTTCTGATTATCCGAATTAAGTTCAGCAGTATTAATTTTTTTTGTTATTTTGGCCGTAATATCATCAATAATATTTTCCTCTATAGCTGTAGGTGGATCATCACTAAATTCAATAAGCTCATCTTCTGGAGTGTTGAGAGCAGTTCTTCCAAATTGGTGATCCTGAATTTCCAAGTCATCTTCTACCCGTTCGGGATAAGTATTTAACAAGTATTCTTTATCAATATAATATTTATTGTCCTCTTTTTTAACATATTCTGTGTGGCTTCTTTTTTTACAAAGCCTGTAAATAGTTGTTTGGCTCATTCCTGTTAATTCCACAGCTTCTATAACGGATACAAACATGTGTTAAGTTTTGATTAAATTTTGCACTCCAAAATTAACAAAAATTGTAATGTTAACCCAAATATTATTATTTTTATATCAATATGTGAATTATTAATTTTGTAGATAAACAAGACTGGGTATGATGCAATCCTGTAGATGCACACATTCCGGGCATAGAAGCTATAAGTTGGAACAAAGAAACTTTTTTCTAGCTCATGAAAAAATTAAAAGTATTTTCGAATAATTTTACCCCCCCAACAAATTATCCTAAATTTTCACCCGTTTATTATTTAATTATTTTTGATGAGCGAATAGCTTCGTTCCGCTACTGCGCAAGAATACCCGTAAGCTGCAACCTTCACAAATTCAACCACTTATAAAATACAATCATGCTAGTGTATGTTAAAAGTTTAACATGGATGTTTCATATTCCTTATAAAATTCATCAATAATTTCCTGCTGTTTTTGTTTTAGTATTTTTTCAATTATTTTGAAGTCTGCTACCATTATCTGATTATCAGGTTTAATAGTAGCCAATCCTTTTAAAAAAACTTCAATATCGTGCCAGTCACCTAACTTCCTACCCAAAAGTTTTAAAAGCATCAATTCATCATTGGGTTTGTCTTCATATATTTGCTGTATTTCAGCCAAGTAGGTTATATCTTTCACCTTCTTTCTTACCTTGTGAAAATTTATATTTTGTTCATTACTTTTAAGCAGGCATCTAATTTTTTGTCGCCTGTTATCATCATAATTGTCAAATGCAAGTGGCAAAGCAGGAAAATCAATAATTATCTTTAAAACAGCCTCACTAAAATTAAAAAGATGATTAATCTCATGCGCTACAAATGAGTTACTTTTTTTCTTAAAGTCACGTATCCCAAGTTTTTCTTTTGATTTCAAAACCTCATTCAGGTTATAATATGCAGTTCCTATCTCTTCCTTTAAATTATCCAAAATTGAAAGCTGAATTTGTACATCACGTAATGGACCTGCAGATTTGAAAACTTTATCAATTAATCTTGCTTTCTTTTTTGCACAAAATTGATTATCTGAACAAAAGTCCAAAAACCGATATAGTAAGCTTAAACGCTTAATACTAACCCGCATATCATGAATAGCTTTTTCATTTGTGGTAGTAATAGCTGGTTTAAAATTAATTTCAAACTGCTTATAATGGTTCTGGAAATATTCCAGGATTTGCTTTTTTAACATAATAATTAATTTAACAACTTAGAACAGCCACCTCTTGAACAAAGCGAAAAATTCCAATATTTATCTAAAAATACTACTTTTAGACTAAATCTTAGGAATAAAATAAAAAAATATTATGGAAGAAAACCGATTTATACGAAAATATAGAGAGGAAAACATTCCCTGGTATACGGGCAGGCAGGATTATAACTTGGTTAATTGTGTTAATGATTATCCTATCCTAAAATGCAAAATGCTGGAACTGGGTTGTGGTACAGGTGACAATGCTATTTGGTTGAGTCAAAACGGGTTTGAAGTATCAGCTTTTGATTTATCTGATATAGCCATTGAACGGGCTAAAAGAAAAGCAGGGGAAATGGGCGTACTTGTTAACTTCTTTGTAGCTGATTTCTTCAAGGACAAAATAAAAGAGGGGCCTTTTGAATTTGTATTTGACCGTGGTGTATTTCATTCTTTTGATGAGGACAGTGTACGAAATCAGTTTGCAAAAAATGTAGCGGGATATCTAAAAGATAAAGGACTATGGCTAAGCCTTATTGGAAGTGCAGATGAAACCAGGAAAGGACATGGACCACCTCAAAGATCAGCTTTAAATGTGGTTAAAGCAATAGAACCATATTTTAAGATTATTTCAATTAAAGCAGAAAATTTTGATTCTTTGGATAAAATACCGCCTAAAATTTGGGTTTGTTTGATGCAAAAGAGATAAGTGATAAAAGTCATATAATATTTGATCCTAAACAAGTAATTTTATGCCTTAAATCAATTTTTAACAAAATATATAGAAATGGCTAAATGTGAATGTTTGGAAAAATGTGATTTTTTCAACGATAAAATGGCAAATATGCCTTCAACAGCAAATATTATTAAAAATAAATACTGTGAGGGCGATAATTCAGAATGTGCAAGGTACATAGTATTTAAGGTTAAGGGAAAAGAAGGAGTTCCTTCTGATATGTTTCCAACACAAATAGAAAGAGCCAGAGAATTAATTTAAATTCCCTTTTTTATTATAATTTCCTCTTTTAGTTTATCATTGACATTCGTGAAAAACTCAGCCAGGTTTTGATATTCATGGGTCGGGAATTTGCTTATTTTTAGTTCGAGTTTTATCTTTAATTTCAGATTATTTGCTCCTAAATCTTTAATGTTATAGCTAAAAAAAGCATGGTCTCCATATGTTTTATATTCAGCATTGTCGGGAATTTCAGCTTTAAAACCTTCAGGAATCCTAAGATTTAGCTCATACTCCTTCAAAAAAGGGTGGGCAAAGTCAATAGGGCATGTTCTAATAATATCAGGAAAAAAGTTCTCATTATAATTAATAGATATCATTGGTTTTATTGCCGAAACATTGCCACTTTCTATACTAATTCCTGCCTGTATAAGTAATGGATCTGTCTCTTTTTGCAAATTACTTACTTTAATGTTTTTAAGTGAGTATTCAGGGAATTCAGTTTGGAACTTACTATTAACAAAGTTTTTATTTTTATATTTTAACAATCCCTTCCTAAAGCTTAATGCTTCATAACCAGTAATTTTACAGTTTAATGTGCCTAATAGGTTCAATTTGTCATCAAGAGTTAAATTTGATGTTATTTGTGTGTTATTCTTTTTCGTATTGGTAATTTTTATCCATCCGGGATCTTTCTTTCTTACTATTAACCCATCAACACCTATACTGTTTTGTTTTAATAAATAGAATGGCCTTAACGAATCAGTAGCATCTAAGAGCATTTTCTGCCCTTGTACTTCAGTATAAGCAATAACATGATTAAATTGTTCTGCATCAGCTATATTTTCATCCACTTTTCCATTTTTCCTGGTACTTAAAAGAACAGGATGCGTTTCAATACCGGCCTTATTTAATAAATAGATCAAAATGAAATTAATTTCACTGCTCGTCCCAGTTTTGTTTTCAAAAGGACGCCTTAAACTTTTTTCATTCACTACTTTATTGGTTATTTTAGTATAAACTTTACCTATAAAAGGATTCAATACCCTGTTTGTGTAAATATCATATTGGCCATTCCATTTTATATTTTTCCTAATGTAATCATAAATAGCCTTCATTTTTTCATGTTGATTTTCCTTGCCTCTAATAATACTGTCCAATCTGTTCCTGTAATTCCAGTACATGATTAATGGCAAACCAAACCGTTCATGTTTTAATAGATCATTATTAAGTTTCCCCCAATCAGATAGTTGATATATAATGTAGCCTGCCGGGTAATTTATCATTCTTCTCTGTTCAGGTGTTCTGTCTTTATATGAATCATCAGTGGTTGTCATTAGTGAATAAGTTAATTGTTCCCAACCCAGATCATAAGTATTTTTATTAATTTTCACCAGGTGGATATTTAGTTTTTGTTTATGATCTTCGGGTAAATCAATTAAACCATGACAAGTGAAAGTAGGGATATTTTTCTTTACTAACTGAAAAGATTTTCCGGACAAATCAATATTGACTTTATTTTTTATTGCATATCTCTGGCTAGAACCACTTCTTCTATAATATCGATACAAGTCAAAATAAACACTCTTATTATAAGCTTGTTGTTTATTTACATCAAAATTTTGAATATTTACTGGTGAAATTAAATACTGAAAATCACGTGGAACACGCATTCTGAATTCACTATGCCGTATAGGAATATTTGTTTGGAAATACCAGCTTTGGGGATAAACTAAGTCAAGTGATGGCACCCTGTATTTATATTCAATTACAGATCCCACCTTAACCTCAGGAATTGTAAATTCTGCGATTTTGTAACAACCAGTTGAATCCCTGTATGAAATATCCTTTTTCTTAATCTTTTTAGAAATTATCTTACCATCATCTGCTAAATTATATACCCTTGCGTCAATCACAATAGATGATTCTTTAAAAAATTTTTCACAATGAATATCATGAAAAGGAATATTAATTTTGGCATGTTTTACACCCTCTTCTTTGATTATTTTAATACGCATATGGCGATCGTAAAACAAAAATAAATGCCGGCCATTAGGATTTGTATCAAAATACATTTGACCATAATCACAAAGAACAACTGCCGAAGCCGTTGGATCCTGCTCATAATCTTTCATTTTTAAATCTTCTATTGGGATATCTTTCCATTTAATTGGTGCTGGTTGGGCTATTAAATAATAAGGCACCAAAACAAAGAATAAAATGATAAGGTTTTTCATAGGTAAAAGTCTCATATAAATATTTCAATTAACAAATCTACATTAATGCAAGTGTTTATTAAAATAATAAACTGTACTTAACTATAACTTTAATTACTACCATAATTGTAAACTTGATATTTGTCAATTTAAAAGGAAAAAATATCTTTGTGTCAAATTGTATCTTTTAAATAAAAAAATAAACGATGAAAAAGTTATTAATTATTGCGTTACTGACTAATTTTATTTGGGCTTGTGATATTCCTGCCCATGGCCAATCAGGTTTTACTATTAATGGAACTATTACCGGATATGAATCAGGCATGGTATTTCTAAAAAAAAGGGATTCAGGAAATTGGGTTACCTTGGACTCAATGGAATCAAACAAAGGCAAATTCAATTTTAAAGGTAAAATGGACACACCTGAAATATATTACATTACTTTTGGTAACAATAAGAAGATTTCCAGAATTTTCCTTGATAATTCTAATATTACATTTAGTGTTAACATGGATGATTTGCGTAACCCTGTTATAAAGGGATCAAAGGCTCAGGATCAGTATAATCAATATCGTGATGAAATTAAATCATTCGATGACAAACTTAAAGATCTCTATCAGCAATATATGGCTGCCCAAAAAGAAGGAAATAAAGAACTTTTAAAACAGATTGATTCAACTTATTATGCCATTAATGATGAAAAAACCGGATTTATTAAAAACTATATAAGTTCTAATAATAAGTCAGCAATTACACCCTATGTTTTTTTAAGTGGACTATCCTATACCTTGGAGGTGAATGAAATGGATTCAATATTTAAACTTTTGGATGAATCTCTTGCTTCTTCTCCCTATTACGAAATTATGGGAGAAAAAATAAAGGTTCTCAGAAATGTTGAAATTGGTAAGAAAGCACCGGATTTCACCTTAAATGACACACTGGGCAACCCTATATCCTTATCGTCATTTAAGGGGAAATATTTACTGATTGATTTTTGGGCTGCATGGTGCGGACCCTGTAGGGCAGAAAACCCAAATAATGTAAAACTTTATGCTGATTATAAAGACAAAGGCTTTGAAATTTTTGGTGTTTCGTTTGATAATGGTAGTAAGGCTTGGGTAAAAGCTATTAATAAAGATGGTTTAACATGGCCACAGGTTTCTGATTTAAAAGGGTGGAGCTCTGCAGCAGGAAAACTTTATGGCGTGAGTGCAATTCCGCATACCCTATTATTAGATAAAGACGGTGTAATACTAGCCAAAAACTTAAGAGGGGAAAAACTAAGGGAAAAAGTAGCAGAATTGCTGGATTAAATGTTACTTATAAAAGAGATGCTTTTACGAGAAAAAAAGCATCTCTTTTATTTTAGTTCCTTAACCACACCTTTAAAAAGCCTTATCAACTGAATCTCCGCCTTTGCGGCAACTGCCAAAATCTCTGATAATTCAACCTCTTGAAGATTATCAGGATCACATTCATCAGTTAAAACCGAAACAGCTGCACATGGTAATGACATATGATTTGCAACAATAACCTCAGGCACTGTTGACATTCCAACAACATCAGCACCAATCCTATGTAAAAATCGGTATTCTGCAGGTGTTTCTAAATTCGGTCCGGCTACCACGACATAAACACCTTTGTTTAATTCAATATTCAATTTGTTTGCAGTTGCTTCAATTATTTTATTCAATTCGGGTGAATATGCTTTACTCATATCAGGAAACCTGGGGCCAAAGTTCTCATTATTAGAACCAATCAATGGGCTTCCTGGTAAAAGGTTAATATGGTCAGAAATCATCATTAATGAGCCTTTTTTAAACTCAAGATTCATGGCACCAGCTGCATTTGATAATAAAAGAAATTTTACACCAAGTAATTTCATCACACGAATGGGAAAAGTAACTTGCTGCAAACTGTAGCCTTCATAGTAATGAAACCTTCCTTGCATTGCAATAACATTCTTATTTTCAAGTTTTCCATAAATTAGTTTGCCTGAATGCGACTCTACTGTGGACAATGGGAAATTTGGTATTTCATGGTAATTAATAGATTTCATAACATCAATTTCCTTTACCAAGCCACCCAGCCCGGTACCCAGTACAATTCCAACTTCTGCTTTAAAAAAACCTTTTCCTATTAAAAAGTTTACTGTTTCATTCAGTTTTTCTGTCATATCCAATGGTTCTTTAAGTTTTTATAAAATTTAGTATGAGAAATTTACGAAAGCGACTGTAACTCCATTTCTTGTTCATAAATAAATTTAATAATAGTATCATTAAACTACAACCTTTATAAAAAGTAATCTTTCAGAAAGTTTACCGAAAAATTGATATCATATCTAATATTTGATTGTGAGCTTAAATAAGCTTCTACCTGGAGAACTGATCCACATTGTATTTTTGTCCTGAACAGCAATATGTCTGGTTGTCTTTATTTTAAAATCTTTATTTTTCTTCTGGTTATATACTTTTACATTTCCACTTAAAGAGTTGTATCGAATAAGTCCGGAATCTGAAGTAATCCAGGCATAAGAATCTGATGTAAATCCAACTTCATATAACCTAATGTATTTATCAGGTATATTTTTTAACTGAAATTTTTTCCATACATACCTTTGTCCTGTTGTACCATCACGATCGTAGTATAGCATAAATACCGCCTTTTTACTTTGATCACGACCCAAAGCCCAGTACTTATTATGACTTTTGAAGATACCGTATGAAAGGAATAAATCTTGTTTCTGTTTCCATTGGTTACCGGCTTTTTTAGTGTAAAAGCCTTCTGATGTGCATAACCAAATAGTTTTGTCATATCCATAATTAATTGAATAGACCATATCTTTAACCGGACTATCTAATTTCCCTTTTTCCAGAGTTAGTGTATCATAATAAAATATTTGACCATCTGAAGTTGTCAGTAGTATTTTAGATACGGTATCCCTATTATTATCATTAAGAGCAATACTGGTAACAATACTATTATCAGCATCCAAATATTCACTAAAATCAACAGAAGTTGATATTTTCCCATTTCTAAACTTCAGTAATTCACCGGAATATGTTCCCAACCATTTATTCCCGAATTGATCAATTTCTAATGTATTTACATAAAGTTTTTTTCTACTCCGCACATCCCAAAATCTTTGAATATTACTATTTTCCAGTTTAAACAATCCATTACCTGAGGCTATCCAAAGGGTTTTCGAATTTTCAACCCTTAAAACATTAATCGTTTTGAGTTCTGCAGGTAATTCTTTCTTTACAAAAGTAATTTTCTGAGCAAATGCCAATGTGCTTGGCTGTAAATTGAAAAAGGCAATAAATAGATAAATAATTATGCTCCTTTTTTGTGCCATCAAAATGTTCTTATACCAACATACATAAATAACCTACAGGCTACATACTGCAAAAACCCTTCCGATATACATTGAATCAATAAAATAGTGTTGTTCAAGGCATATCTTTCAGAGTTTATAGCAAGAAAGTATAAGAAATTTCAAACTATCTTCCGCCAATTTTTTTATGAGGATTTTGTAAAAGAAACTCCATAATCCACTTCAAATGCTTTAGTGGCACATATCGAAAGTATTATAAATTTGGCAAACAATATGAAACAAAGAAAGACTCAAAAAATCCGCCTTTTGGCAGACAAGTTTGGCTGTAGTATAAAATATTGTGGTTATAAAACTAGCTCTATAATCCGCAGGTAACGCAAATGTTCGCAGATAATACTGAAATTTATAAAAAAAACTAAAAGTATTATGCCGATGGATTAGCAAGTTAAGGAAATTTATTTTCTGTTACTT
>JBDLJL010000072.1:0-24595 GCA_039714415.1 Bacteroidota bacterium | reverse complement strand
TTATTTTTAATATTTTATAGCGGATATCTGAAAATTGTTCTCCCCATCTTTATCTGTTGTAGTAAAACTAATATTTCTTACTTTTGTCTTTTTAATTTTGTCTTTCATCTTGAAACTTGGAACTTTTATCTTTTCCCTTTACTTTTGTCTTTTAACTTTATACTTTTGTCTTTGACAATTCATCTATAAACATAACAATTTGATCTTATGAAGTATGCTTTGTACTTAAAGGAAAAAATTATTGAAACAATAATTAATATTTATGGTACTAAACCGGAACTAAAACTGGTACAGGTGCAGCATACCAGAAAGGATTTTACCGGCGATTATACCCTTGTTACTTTTCCATTGCTAAGATATAGTAAAAAGTCACCTGAACAAACAGCTGATGATATCGGTAATTATTTATCAGAACATATTGAATGTGTTGAGGGATTTAATATAATAAAAGGCTTTTTGAACCTGGAACTTAGTCAAAAATATTGGCTTAATAAATTAAACGAAGCCTGGGTTAATGATCATTTTGGAATCCATTTACCTGATAAGGAATCTAAAACTGTATTAGTAGAATACTCTTCGCCAAATACAAATAAACCATTGCATTTAGGTCATATAAGAAACAATCTAATAGGATATTCTATTTCAAAGATTCTTGAGGCAAATAATAAAAAAGTAATAAAAACGAACATTGTCAACGACCGGGGTATTCATATTTGCAAATCAATGCTTGCCTGGCAAAAATGGGGTAATGCAGAAACACCGGAATCGACCGGAATGAAAGGGGACTTTTTGGTTGGAAAGTATTATGTAAAATTTGATCAGGAATATAAAAAAGAAATTAGTAAACTTATTTCAGAAGGAGAAAACCAAGAGCAGGCAGAACAAAATGCACCTTTAATATTACAAGCCAGGGAAATGCTAAGAAAATGGGAAGCTGGCGATAAAAAAGTTGTTGCTCTCTGGCAAAAAATGAATAACTGGGTGTACGAAGGCTTTGACATTACTTATGATAAACTTGGGGTTGATTTTGATAAAATATATTATGAATCAGATACTTATAAGCTTGGGAAATCAATTGTGATGGATGGGCTTAAAAACGGCAAGTTGATTGTAAAAAAAGATGGTTCCATATGGGCAGATTTGACAGAAAAAGGCTATGATGAAAAAATACTTTTACGCTCTGATGGAACATCTGTTTATATGACCCAGGATATTGGAACTGCTTATATTCGTTGTAAAGATTATAAATTTGATGAACATATTTATGTTGTTGGAAATGAACAGGACTATCATTTCCAGGTGTTAAAAATAATTCTTAAAGAACTAGGTTTCCCTTGGGCACGGTATATACGCCATTTATCCTATGGAATGGTAGAATTGCCGGAAGGTAAAATGAAATCTCGTGAAGGAACAGTAGTAGATGCTGATGAATTAATTGAAAGTATGATAACTACTGCCAGGAATATTTCTGAAGAATTAGGCAAATTGGATGGCTTAAGCGAAGAACAGATTAAAGAAACAATAAATATAATTGCTCTTGGTGCTTTGAAATACTTTTTACTAAAAGTTGACCCCAAAAAGAATATGGTTTTTAATCCTAAGGAATCTATTGATTTTAATGGAAATACAGGGCCTTTTATTCAATATACTTATGCCCGGATACGGTCTGTTGCCAGAAAAGCATCAAAAAATAATATTGAACCTTCGGCAATTAATGAAAATAAGCTGAAGCTAGATTCTAAAGAAATTCAGTTATTAAAGACTATTTATCATTTTACCAATATGGTTATTGAAGCTGGAGAAATTCATAATCCCGCTATTGTGGCTAATTACGTATATGAATTAGTTAAAGAATATAACCAGTTTTATCATGATTTTAATATTCTGAAAGAAGAAAACACCGACTTACAGAAATTTCGTTTGAAACTTTCCATTATGACAGGTAGGGTCATTAAAGATGCTATGGCATTGTTGGGTATTGATGTGCCAGAAAAGATGTAATTGACAATCAAGTAATCGAAAGTTGCTAACATTGTTCAATATACAATAAGCATTATTCATTCTAAAATGGTAATCCAAATATAAGTAATGAAATTTTATACTGTCCATCATTAATCCGGTATGCATACTGTGCCCCTACTTCAAACGGGTAACGAATTCTGAATAAGTTAAATTCAAATATGATGCTTCCGCCAACTGATAAATATTCCGTTGTAACATCAGCAAACGAACCTTTAGCATAATCAAAAAATGTCCCTGCCCTGATTCTTTTTATATAGGCGAGTGGCCCAATGCTAATGTCAGGGTACCAAACAGGAAATTTATAGTCTACAGATAATTTATAAAATTTATCAAGCACCTCATTATCATAACCTCGCGGGAAATTCGTCATGCCTGAAAAATAATACGTCTTTTGATAATCATTTGGATTAAACTCCAGCTGTTGTTCATAGAAAGCACCCAATTTTAAACTATTATTTGATAGGATACCTGGAAAATAAAAATTGCTCCTTGCCGAAAATAAATGTCCATTATAATCATCATCATATTCCATTATTTTTTTATAATCAAAAGCAATAATTTGTCCCCATCTAGGATTAAAATCACGCCAGGCATACCTTCTTAAATTACTGATAGAAAATGATGTATATAAAGGTGTAAAATTACCGCTATAGGTTTCATCAATAGATCTAATTAGTTTACTATCTATGTATGTATATTCAGCTCCTGCACCCAAAGTAAGTTTTGTTGTGTAAATACCTCTTGAAAAATTAATTGGAAGGGTGATTCCTGAATTAACATTAAATTCATTCCATTCAATATATTCAGAAGTACCATCAGAAAAGTTATAGGTACGATTTTTCTGACTATAAAGCGAAAAAACATTTAATACAGGAAAATATTTTGAATATGAAAAACCTATGTAAGCGCCATTCGTTTGTTCATTTGTGTTATATAAATATCCTGCAGTTAATGCAATGGTATTCAAATAATTATTTGCCATAATGCTAACATCAAGCGAAGGATATGCAGGATAAATTCCCCAACTATGAAATTTTAAACCGCTCCTATATTTATCAGAAATAGGATACTCCTTATTTGGGATATCATTTTCAAAAATACTTTTCCCTGCTTCCTGCTCTATCAGGGGTTTAAAATATTGAGGATCTGTATTAATAACATTATCAATTCTTACCCAATTCTCAGGTTTCAAATCCATTTCAGCTATATTAAAACCGTCTTTTGTATATTCCTGAAAAAGCATTTTATCAGCAGATTCAGAAATACCAGAATTGTACGCACCAAACTTTCTTGATGTTACCTGATACCTTTCCTGGGTAAAAATATTAACTGCGTAAATATTCCCAATTCCGGAATAATTCGAATTATAGATCAGGAAATCCTTATAAAAAACAGGTCGCCCAATATTTTCCCAGCTATAGGTGTTGATATTCATTATTTCACCATTTTCGGGTTTTAGTATTGACAAGGCCGTCCCCTTATATTTTGCATGAGTAAAAGCAATAAAGCTTCCATCGCTTGACCATACCGGAGTTCTAATATAATCATTATCACCTATCTGGAAGGAGTTTATTTCTTCACCTGAACCGGAATGTAGTATAACAAGGAAGGTTTTCTGTTTTTCTGTATGCTTGACGGCAACTATCTTTGATCCATCCGGAGAAATAGTAGGTGACAAATATTTGGATTTTTTCGTAATAACTCTTTCTGTTTTGGATTTTAAATCAAGAATAACTATATCCGAATAGTTCTGCTCTCCCCACCTGATATCCGGTATTCTTCTTGACCATACAATTCTTTCATCACTATAATTAAAAATTCTGGCATCCGTGTTTTTAATTTTTTCTTCGTTTCCATCTGGAGTAATTCGGTAAAACGCAGCAATTTTATCAAGACTTTCCTTACGGACAATGATATTTCCCGATATATCATATTGAGGGTTAAAATAATTAGTCCAACTTTTTTTCTTTTTATTATTAATTATATTAGCATCAGTTACTTCCAGCTGTGAAAACTGATTATTCCATACAGAATCAAATTCCACCATTGATTGGTTATAAAATTTTTTAAGATTTAGGCCTGTATACTTTTTAAGACTTGTACCAAATGCATATGGCCAAAAAGATATTTTCGCTGTCCGTTCTAAAACTTTGTCCCAAATATTAGCTCCATAGTTAACTCTGCCAAAAGCAGTTAAAGGATATCCCAAATGATAATGGCTGGGATAATACCTTTTATATGAACCAAGGTATGCCTGGTCATAAGTGAACTTTTCATTCGTTAAGGAATATGTTCTCATTGGCATTGAAAAAGCAGGAATTCTACCTCGTCCCCCTTCAGTTAGGGCTGTTTCCATAACAATGGCATCACCTTCAAAAAACCAGTCCGGAATTGACCACCGCGTCATAATCTGACCCATATCACCAAAAATATAGGTCATAAATTTTGTAAAATGTTTTCTGTTTTTTTCGTATTGAACGACATGCCTATATTCATGAATAGCTAATAATTGAGCCCAATCAATACTTCCTAAATTTGTAACTGTTTGTGGTGGTGTTAAATACCACCCCATTCGTCTGGGTGCCAATGCAGCGTATGCATTCGAAATATTTGAGCGATTATAAAGGATAATTGAAATCGGTTTTGGTTTACTATTTAGTGTTTTTGTATCAAAATTATATACCCATTCTAAAGTATTCATAATTCGCTGAGCTTCACTTTCAATTTCACCAGAAAATATTACTTTAAAATTTTCTGAACTGATACTTTTCCACAATATATCAGGTACACTCTGCTTCTGGGAAAAAATTGATATGGAAAAAACTAAACTTATTAGCAATAAGATATTCTTCATATATGTACATTTAGTTACAAATTACCTTTTCATTAAAAATCCTTATCAAAAGGTTCAAAATAAAAGATACTTAGTTTAGATTAATTGATTTCAAAGATATTTAATTTTTCCAGAAACAATCCTCCTATTAAATTATTTAACAAAGTAAAAGTTACACTATTAGTTAATAAGATAAAACAAGAAATAATAAATATCCAATAACCAATAGCATAGTACCTTAATTATTATTTATTGTATTCACTTCGTCTGCGCTCAGTATAAAATTTGGTAGAAAATATTTATTCCCTTTCTGTACGATGTGCCGTACAAAGGTACAGAAGTAGACGTTTTTATTCAACTTATATTTTTTTCAAAATAAAAATTAAGTCTAACCCAACATGGCTGCTATGGAATTTATAGAAAGCTAGAAACTTTGGTTATTAATAAAACCTGTTTGGTTCTGGTTTAGCCAGGTTGGGTATTATATTTGTATTTTATTGTTGAATTACTATAATTTTCTAAATTGTAAATAATATATTACTTTTATCATGTAATATTAATTTCTTTAAACAAACCGTGTTCAATGAACTTTAGGATTCAAACAAAGCTGCTTGTTTATATATTGTCTACATCGTTATTTATCTATATTATAGCTTTTGGTTACCTGAGTTATAATGACCATGAATTGGCAATTAATGAGTCAAAGCATTTAACGGATACATATTCGGAAAAATATGCCAATTTTATTATGATGAAACTCAATGGCGATATGGATATTGCACGTACTTTAGTACAATCATTCGCAAACTACGAGTGGATATATAGTAATTATCTCCAGGGACAATATCATCAAATGCTTAGAAATGTATTGCTCAACAATCCCCAGTTTCATAATGCTGCACTAAATTTTGAATTAAGTGCTATTGATGAAAACTATAAGAAACCCTATGGCAGGGTAAGATATATCCTTTATAAAGCAAGTGGTGTGATTAAAGAACGAACAGATATACTTGAAACTGAAGGTGACAATGTTGGTGGACCTTACTATGATATAAAAATTAATCCACGGGAGGATATGTCAGAACCCTATATGTTTTCATCATCCGGTTCAGAGGTAGATTCAGCCCTTGTTTCTAGTATTTCAATCCCTATTATGAATGGCAAAAAATATGTAGGGTTGCTGCAGTTTGATGTCAATCTAGAACGTTTTAGGGAAATGATCCACCAGGTTAAGCCATATACAGGCTCATTTGGTTTTTTGGTTTCGAATAAAGGTAAATTTGTTGCTATACCCGAAGAAAAATATATAAATAAAAGTATTGATTTATTGAGCCCTGCTGATAATATAAATTACAGTATAATTGAAAATATTCAGAAAGGAAAAAATTTTTCATATGTAAGATTCGATTCAACAGGTGTACAAAATTATACTTCTTTTTATCCGGTACAAATTGGCAAAGCAAATGCTCGATGGGCACTGGGCACTTCAATACCATTTAATATCATGATAAAAAAGGCTAATGAGAACCTGCTATTCTCAGGTTTAGTGGCCATTGGAGGTTTTTTATTACTGATATTGGTAATTTGGTCAATTTCAAGAGAAATTAGTCGCCCATTAAATTCCACATCAAAAATAATTGAAGAACTCGCAAAAGGAAAAATATCTCTGGAACAGAAAATGAAAATTACATCAAAAGATGAAATTGCAGACATTCGAAGTTCCGTAAACTCTTTAATTGACGGGCTTGACAACAACCTAAAGTTTGCATGGGAAATTGGTAAAGGAAACCTGGATTTTGAATTTGAACCATTAAGCAATGAAGATTTTTTGGGAAAGGCCCTGCTCAATATGCGTAAAAGCTTAAAACAAGCTGATATTGAAGAAACAAAAAGAAAAGCTGAGGATGAAAAGTTAAATTGGTCAACTAAAGGTGCTGCAAGGTTTGCTGAACTAATGACTCAATATACGGACAATCTTGAGGAGTTTTCGTATGCCATTATAAGCAACCTTGTAAAATATCTTAATGCAAATCAAGGTGGGTTGTTCATCATAAATGATGCACAAAAGAATAATGTAACTATAGATTTAGTAGCAAGTTATGCATATAATAGAAGGAAATTTCTGGAAAAAAAGATAAAAATGGGTGTTGGTCTTGTAGGTAGATGTATTAACGAAGCCGAAACTATATACATGACTGATTTCCCTGATGATTATCTGAATATCACTTCAGGCTTGGGTGAAGCAGTTCCAAGGAGTTTAATCCTGGTCCCTATTATTTTTAACCAACAGGTTTTTGGTGTTATTGAATTGGCCTCAATATATGAATTGGAAGAATATCAATTAAAATTTGTTGAAAGAATTGGTGAAAGCATTGCGTCTACTATCTCAAATGTTAAAATTAATCAACAGACAGCCCGCTTGCTTGAGGAGTCCAAAATACAATCAGAAGAATTAGTTGCCCAAGAGGAAGAAATGAGGCAAAACATGGAAGAAATGAAAGCAACACAGGAAGAATTGGAAAACAAAGCTTTTGAGTTTAAAAGTGTACTAGATGCATTAAACTCTGTTGCATTGGTTGCTGAATTTGATATGCAAGGAAAATTGATTGATATTAACCGGGATTTTATCCGCCTCCTGGGAAAATCAAAAGAAGAAATAATTGGTCAATTTCAGGGATCCTTTGCTTCTGTACAAGAAAAAGAAACAGAACAATTTCGTGATTTTTGGAACGATTTACGAAAAGGTAAAGTAAGGAAAACTATTCAGCACCTTGAAGTAAATGGTAAAGATTTATGGCTTTCAGAAGCCTATACACCAATTGTTGATAAAAATGGTAAGCCGTATAAAGTACTTAATGTTTCTATGGATATTACAGAATCAAAAATAAATCAGTAGGCAGTCTTCAGTTCTCAGTTATTACTGAAGACTATTTACTGAATTTAATCTACTCAAGCTCAATATGATATTTTTTAGCAAATTTTTTCTGAATGATTAACATATCTTCATAAGCTTTATCAATTTTCATATTGGACTGACTCCTTAACATTTCATATTCTTGGATCTGATCAGTACCATAATCATCAGCGGGTAATTTTAGCAATTCAATAATTTTTCCATGCTCATTTTCCAGAACCTCCTTATATGAATTAAAAAATACCAGAGCTCCTTCAGTAAAATATGTATCATCTTCAAAACCTCGTAACTTATTTGTATATTCAACACCTTTATTTAATTGTTCAATAGCATTATTATATGCTTCATCCATTTCTTCAGATACATAAGTATCATAACTTTCCATTAGTATACTTACCTTTTCATTTACCAGAATCTGCTGTTCTGTAATACCATCATTATATTTTATTGCCTCTTTGGTACTAGGCTGACACGACATAATTAACGGGAAAAAAATAAGAACTAATAAAATACGATAATTTTTCATATTTAACTTTTTAATTTTTTGAGTATTGCTATACACAAACTTACATATTTTTTTTTTGTCAAACAATTTACCCCTTTTATCATTTTATTAAATTTTCTGTTTAACAATTAATTATTTTTAAGAATGCTTAGGTTTTAGTTTTATTCATATTGGCTATGATATAACATTTTGTGGGTTGTATTCCAATAAATAATATGAAACTTTAAATTGAATAATTCCCCACAATACTTTATATTACAGCCTTCATATTTTAAGGATGCAAAACTCCAGTAATAAATTTCTTATCAAATATTTACTTGTTATGACAATTATTCTTCTTGTATTATTGATACAAAAGAAAAGCCAACAGTCTCCTGTACAAGTTATTTATTCCATCCCTTTTTTAAATGCAGATAATCATGTTATTGACTCAGTTATACAGTCATTATCAACAACAAAAAAAATAGATCTAATAATTTCCACAAAAGAATTTTATATTGATAACATTGATCATAATATGATAACGGACACAGTTTTTCTGGAAAATTATTTTTCAGAAAAAATTAAACAAAAATTAACTCAACATACAGGATTTTATTCATATTATTTGGCAAGTAGTAATTTTGCTGATTTATCAGATTCTACATTTTTCAGTTTTATAGCGAAACGCTATCAGTTTATAGATAAACTCTTACGAAGAAAAGAATTAATTGTCGGGATGTATTTTCCTGATTACTTATATAACCAAATATCTGAAATAAATGATACTGCAAAACATTCAAATCATTTTCAACAATCTTTTTTAAAAACAAAAGTTGCTTTACATGTATTTGAATTTACTCAAGATAAAAAATTTCCTGATATTAATTTTGATGGTTTGTTGATTCTAAAGGCTGATTCTTTAGTAGTTATCAACAAAACATTTATAAAACAATTTTTAGGCTCACATTTAAATATATTGGATTTAAACCGGGAACAGAAAAAACAATTTCAAAAAATCATAAATAAACTACTCATAGAAAACCCTGCCTACATAAATAATATTGATACAAAAATCAGGAAAATTCTTAAAGCACAATTTTGGATAAGTAATGGAAAAGTAAAAAAAGTAGAGAAAACAACCAATCCAACTAATTTATTTAAAAATCAATTAAAGGAAAAAACTATCTATATTGCCTATGATACCGATTCTGTTTTGCCCTTGTCAAATTCAGTTAATAACAATTACAATATCATATGGACATCAGATAATCCAAATAAGAATTTTCTGAAAATATTTAAATATTATGCTACAAATTACTTGTACCAACCTAAATCCAATAAAAAAAATTCTTATTCAAAGTTAAAGTATATTGTAAAAAGGCGTACAAATATTTTTATTATAGATGATCATATTAATGATACTTCTTTGTTAAATAAATTGAACAAATTATTGGAAATCTGCCCAAAAGAGAAAACAGTTATCATTAATTTCGGTTGTTTTGATAATTTAAAAAAGTTACCGGATAGCCTGACCATTGTGCAGATGCCTGGAAATTCTAAAACTGACTTTTCACTGGCGCCTCAGGCTTTGTTTGGTGGAATAAATATTTCTACACAAGTACCCTACACCTTAAATAATCAAATTAAATTTGCTGACAAAATAAACCTTAAGGCTAATAAGCTTGCTTATACGATACCGGAAATGATTGGTCTAAATTCGGAGAAACTGACCAAAATTGATGAAATAGCAAGGCAAGGAATAATAAAAGGAGCTTTTCCGGGTTGCCAGGTATTTGTTGCAAAAAATGGAAAAGTAATCTATAACAAATCATTTGGTTACCACACATATAGCAGAAAACGAAGGGTAAAAGCTGATGATGTATATGATTTGGCATCGGTAACAAAAATTGCCGCAACCACTGTTGTTACAATGAAAATGATTTCAGATAAAATGATTAATTTAGATGATAAACTTGGTAAGTTTTTCAAAGATACTCATATTGATTATAACCGGATTAGGCCTGATACGATTATTAAAATTGATACTTTTTATACCAAAACAATTACTAATATGGCTGATTTCTTGAAAGACAAGGATACGCTAAAAATAAGTGATACAGCATTTGTAGTAATTGATACGGCAATAGTAAAATTAACACCAACAAGAAATATATTTAAAGTCAGGCTAATTGACTTGCTCAAACATAAATCAGGCATTCTACCTGCCATGCCAATTTTTAAGTATATATATTACAGGGAGAAATATTTTGAACATCTAATTGGCAACTATAAAGAATATCAAAAAAAATTAAGTAAAGTTATTCAATTTCCACGGTTTGAAATCCCGGATTCGATCATTTCTAAACTGGAATTACCCGATAGTTTACAACAGCTACTTAATGGTCAGTTGCAAGAACTTTATTTTAGCTACTTTTCGAAAAAAAATATTCC
Organism: Bacteroidota bacterium; assembly: GCA_039714415.1. Lineage (GTDB taxonomy): Bacteria > Bacteroidota > Bacteroidia > Bacteroidales > NBLH01 > NBLH01. The sequence goes on along the minus strand of JBDLJL010000072.1, from coordinate 13,888 downwards.
TGATACCAGCGATATTGCCTTAACAGATAGCTTATTCTTGAAAAATGAATATTTTGATACTATTTGGAACGACACAAAACAACTACCAGTTTATTCCAGGAAGTTTAAAGAATATAGTGATGTCAACATGATTTTATTGCAAATGGCATTGGATTCATTAAATAATAAGAGTATTGATAAATATTTAAAGAAAGAAATATTTAATCCTTTGGGTTTGAGAAACATATCGTACTTACCTTTAAAACATTTCAACAACAAAAAAATAGTTCCAACTGAAAATGATAATAGTTGGCGTTACGGATTGTTACACGGATATGTTCATGACCCGTCAGCTGCCTTATTAGGTGGAGTTGCCGGAAATGCAGGTTTATATTCAAATGCACACGATCTCGGAGTTTTGTTTCAAATGATATTAAATGGCGGCCATTACGGTGGCCATCAATATATTGACAGTATGGTAATTAAACAATTTACAAGGAAATTTGATGATACACAAAGAGCTTTAGGGTTTGATATGCCCAACCAAAAAGCCATTGTTGGAAATAAAGCACCAAATTCTACATATGGACATAGTGGGTATACAGGAACCTGTGTTTGGGTAGACCCTGAAAACCAGTTGGTATATGTATTCCTTTCAAACAGGAACCATCCCAGCTCAAAAAACTGGAAAATTGTAAATTACCATATCCGGGAAAGAATACACGATGCTATTTATGATGCATTATTGTAATTAATATATTAGAAATTAGTAACTTGTAATTTGTTGTCATTAATGTTAATTAAATAATTGGTCATAAAGTAGCTAACTACCAATGGAAGCATAGCAAAATGACCAATGAAAACGAAGCTAAATGACAATTAAATGACAGCGCAGCGAATGATTACTAATGACTATACCCAATACTAAATTTAAAAACTACTTTGTGGAAAGCTTATTTGTTGCATACAATCCATTGCGAAAGAATCAGTCATTCCTGCAATATAGTCTGTAACAATTTGTTCAGGATTATCTTCATTCAAGTAAAAACTGTGCATTGACGCTAAATACTGCCCAAATGCTTTTTCCATTTTTAAAAATTGTTTTTCATAGGCTTGATAATCCCTTTCATATTTAGAATAAAGAATCAACAAATAATCAAACAAAGCATAAATAATTTTTCCGGCAATTATCCTATTCCGTTCTTTTTTGGGGTTATTATAAATAAATTTATAATTAAAGTCTTTTAAGTTCTTTATTTGTTCAAAACGCTCATCTGAAAACCCAATTCGATTACTTTTTCCTGAATGATTTATAATATCATTGACCATCTTATCAATTATCTGACTATTCGATTCGCCAAGCATATTCCTAACTTTTTCAGGAATATCAGTTCGCTGAATAAATTGAGCTGTAATAGCATCTTCAATATCTCTGCCCAAGTAAGCAATTTTATCTGAAAAGCGTACTATGCACCCTTCGTATGAAGAAGGTTTAATTTTTCGGTCATTCACCTGTTCCAAATCCTTTTCCATATCATCAGGAGTCAGGTATTGTTCAAAACTTTCACCATTATGTGCAATTATTCCATCTCTCACAGCATAGGTTAAATTTAAACCTCTACCATTATTGGCCAAGTGCTCAACAATTCTGTAACTATTAATTTCATGGATAAAGGCATTGCCCCCACCCAACCTTTTGTTTAAAAAGTACTCTCCTTCGTGTCCAAAAGGAGCATGCCCAAGATCATGTCCTAGCCCAATGGTAAAAGCCATATCTGCATCTAAATTCCAACCATATTGATTTAATCCCAAACATATTGATTTTGCAATAGTTGCCACATGAAGCACATGCTCAATTCTTGTACAAACATGATCATTTTCAGGTGCAAAAAATACCTGTGTTTTATGTTTTAACCTTCTAAAAGGCATAGAATGAATTATGGCTGTTTGATCTCTAAAATATGCTCCGCGAATTGGTGCATCTTTTTCTTCTGTTCGTTTTAAATACGTTTTTTCAGATAATGGGTTTTGCATCTATCTAAATACTTTAAATTTATTCATATCTTCTTGTGAAAGAGTTAATTTTATTTTATAAAATCCCTCTATTAGGGTTTGTATAAAAATAGTTAAATTTTATATATTAAAACACTACTTTTGATTTTTAAAACTAAACTTTAAAAAATGTATTTACTATTTGATACAGAAACAACCGGTTTACCAAAAAATTATAAAGCACCGGTAACTGATACAGACAATTGGCCTCGACTTGTACAAATTGCATGGTTAACATTTGATAATGATGGGAACAAGATTGATAACAAAGATTATATTATAAAACCTTTAGGCTTTACAATTCCAAACGAAGCAAGTAAATTACATGGTATTACTACCGAAAGGGCAATGGAAGAAGGAGAAGATCTGGATAAGGTTTTGAGTATATTCGCTGAAGCTATTGCAAAAACTGATTATTTAGTTGCCCATAATATAAGTTTTGACGAAAAAATTGTAGGTGCGGAGTTTGTACGAAAAAATTTCAAAACCAAATGGTTTTCAAAGAAACAAATATGCACAATGCAAGCTTCAACCAATTATTGTGAACTACCTGGAAAATATGGATATAAATGGCCCAACCTAATGGAACTACATAAAAAACTATTTGGCCATGGTTTTGAAGAAGCACACAATGCAGCAGCTGATATTAGTGCTACCGGTAAATGTTTTTGGGAATTGAAAGAGTTAGGGGTAATTCGAGAGTGAGTCTCCAAAGTCAAAGTTTTAAATATTTTTTCTTTTTCCAATTTATAGAAACAGTACGCAGTAATCAGTATGCAGGCTTTGCAGAGCTACAGCTTTACTGAAGAATGTCTACTGCCAACTTCTACATATTTTCAAACACTTCAAACAAAAAAATTAAACGAATTAAGACCTTATAAACGAACACTAAAATTTTAATTTTGATTCAAAACTATAACTTTGGTCTGCTTTAACCGGAACTGTTGCCATTTTTCTTATATTAGAAAATTGCACAGATAAAATCCGCAGTAGAAAAATAGCAATAATAGGAAATATAAAAATAATTATTGCAATCATTAATAAAATACCAACGGCAAAAGACTCTTTTCCTTTTAAATAAATTGTTTCTGTAAAACTTTGCTTATCCATTTGATTATTTTTAAAAAAAACAATAAATTGTCTTGCAATATACAAAAAATGTAAATTATATCATAATTATTTCTATATTATTTTACATATTATATGATAAATTCCAAATTTAAATTATGATAGGTTTGTAAAATCAAGATCATTAATAGTTAAACAAAAATGAAACCATTATTATTTAACCTGGTTACTTTTTTGTTTCAAAAAACTTACAATATCCAGTCAAACCACATTCATTACATTTTGGTGTTCTGGCAAGGCAAATATAACGACCGTGCAATATTAACCAGTGGTGTGCTAAAGGAATTAATTCTTCCGGAATATATTTAACCAATTGTTTTTCAGTATCTAAAGGTGTTTTTGAGTTAATGGTCAGCCCCAGCCGTGCCGAAACACGAAAAACATGGGTATCAACAGCCATTGCTGGTTGATTAAAAAGCACAGAAACCAAAACATTTGCCGTCTTCCGTCCTACCCCTGGCAATTTTTGAAGTTCATTAATATCTGAAGGCAATTTCCCATCGAAATCGCTCAAAATCATTTTTGCCATACCTACAAGATGCTTTGCTTTATTATTTGGATAGGAACAGCTTTTAATATAATCAAAAACTTCAGCCGAATCCACCTCGGCCATTTTTTTAAAATCAGGAAAACGCTTAAATAAATCAACCGTAATCACATTAACCCTTTTATCAGTACATTGGGCAGATAAAATAACCGCGACAATTAATTCATAAGGTGTTTTATATACCAGTTCAGTTTCAGCAACCGGTTTATGCTCCTTAAAATATTCAATTATTTTTTCAAAACGTTCCTTTTTTCTCATTTTTCAAAAATAGTAAAATATACATTAAAAGGTTAAATTATTAAATTGTTAAACTGTTTTTATTGTTGATAATCAATAAAAAACAATTTTATGTAAGCAAAAATCATATCATAAAATAAATTTTAGGGTAATTGTGTTTTATATTCCTACTTTTGCCAAATCATAAATCCAAAATCTAATATCATATATTTAACATGATAAGTTATTTACAAGTACAAAACCTAAGCAAAGCTTTTGGCGAAAACATATTATTTGAAGATATTTCTTTTAATCTGCATAAAGATCAAAAAATGGCATTAATTGCCAAAAACGGAACAGGTAAATCAACACTTCTAAATATAATTTCAGGAAAAGACATTGCAGATTCAGGAAAGGTGAGTTTTAGAAAAAACCTAAGCATTTCATACCTGGAACAAAACCCTGTTTATAAAGACAATGAAACCATAATTGAACATATTTTTCATTCAACAGATAATATTAGTAAAATTATTCGAAATTACGAAGAAGCAATTATTTCAGAAGATGCCAACAAGATTCAACATGCTATTGAACAAATGGATATTGCTGAAGCATGGGATTATGAACAAAAAATTAAAGAAATCCTGAACAAATTAAAAATTGAGAATTTTACCCAGAAAATTAAAACTTTATCAGGTGGCGAGCGTAGAAGGGTGGCACTTGCAACAGCATTAATTGATAAAGCAGATATATTAATTCTTGATGAACCTACAAATCATCTTGATTTACAAATGATTGACTGGTTAGAAAAATACCTCAAAGATGAAAAATTAAGCCTTTTTATGGTTACGCACGACCGATATTTTTTAGATAATGTTTGTAATGAAATTATCGAACTGGATAGAAATGCGGCATATAGATACAAAGGAAATTACCAATACTTTGTTGAAAAAAGAGCTGAACGCGTACAACTAATGCAAGCTGAAATTGATAAAGCATCAAATATATATAGGAAAGAGTTGGACTGGATGCGCCGAATGCCGCAGGCCAGGGCAACCAAAGCCAAATATCGAATAGATAACTTCTACAAAGTTGAGGAAAAGGCAAAACAAAATATTGATGAAAAAACACAAAAGCTAGAAATTAACACCACGAGACTGGGGAAAAAAGTTCTTGACATATTAAATATAAGCAAATCATTTGATAATAAGAAAGTTATAAATGATTTCTCTTATAAATTCGGACGAAAAGATAAGATTGGTATTGTTGGTCCGAATGGAAGTGGAAAAAGTACATTTCTGAATATTATCACAGAAAACTTAAGCCCTGATTCAGGAGAAATTGATAAAGGCCAAACCGTAGTTTTTGGATATTACACCCAAAGTGGTTTTCGTTTGGATAATGATAAAAGAATGATTGAAATCATTAAAGATATTTCAGAAGTAATACCCGTGGGAAAAAATAGAACCCTATCGGCAATGCAGTTTCTTGAATATTTTCAGTTTGATAAAGAAAAGCATTATTCTTATATCTCAAAACTAAGCGGTGGTGAACGCAAAAGGCTTTATCTAATGACAATCCTAATGCAGAATCCAAATTTTTTAATTTTAGATGAACCAACCAATGATTTTGACATTCAAACCTTAAATGTTTTGGAAGAATATTTGAAAAATTTTGATGGTAATGTGTTAATTGTATCCCACGATCGATTTTTTATGGACAAAGTAGTCGATCAACTTTTTGTTTTTGAGAAAGATGGACAAATAAATAATTTCCCTGGGAATTATGCCAATTACAGGGATTACAAATCATTAAAAGAAAAAGAGGAGAAAAAAGAAGATCGAAAATTAAAAGAACCGAAAGAAAAACTTCCCAAACAAAAGAAAAAATTCGGTTTTAAAGAGCAAAGAGAGTACGAAAGCCTGGAAAAAGAATTGGAAGACTTAGAAAATAAAAAAGCCGAAATTGAAACACTTATGAATTCAGGCAACTTGACAGACGCTGAATTAATGGAAAATTCAAAGGAATATGCCAAAATTACAGAACTCATCGAAGAAAAAGAAATGAGATGGCTGGAACTGAGCGAATTGCAAAATTAGAAATTAGTAACTTGTAATTGAATAAGTAAATTACCAGTTACTAATAAACTAATTACCAATTACTAATATTCATCCCCATTAACTGCAAAAATAGGTTTATTGTTTATCCAGTTACCACGTGTAAAATCAGGGAAATACTGCGGTGCGTTTCCTTCAGCCAATGACCTTTCTGATAAGGGCGTAATCGCACTCCAGGCAGCTGCATCGTACACATCTAATGGTGGTGTTGTTTTACGCTTAACTGTCTCAACAAAAGCATTATCCACAAAAAAGTCCATTCCTCCATGACCTGATCCGGCTGCATATTCACCATGCTTTTTCCACAAAGGATGATCGTATTTTTTTAGCCATTCATCCATCTCAGCCCAACGGTGCGGCTCGCTTTTTCCTTCAACATAAATTCTTTTTTTATGATAATCAAATTCTGTTAATCCCTGTACTCCTTGCAATTCAAAATCAAGCGAATATGGCTTTGGTGAGTTTGTATCGTGAGTAACCAATATCGTTTCACCATTAGCTGTATTAATCTGGCTGGTAATGATATCACCTAATTTATAATTTATTTTTGCATTCGGATGTTCTTTTCCCCCTTTAGGATGATCAACTATGTATTTTTGTAAGCCCCTTGCTTTAGTAGCATGCGAGGTCATTGAAACAAATCGATTACCGCGGTTAATATCCATCCATGTAGCTACCGGGCCAATACCATGCGTAGGGTATAAATCAGCATTTCTATGAATAGAATGCTCAGTTCGCCAACGAGATTCGCCCTGACCATCCTCACCAAAATTAACTCCGGGCTGAAATTTTATTCCCCGTAAATCATGACGATATCCACAACGTGCATGCAATAATTCACCAAAAACATTTTGTCGTGCCATATTTAAAACCGCCATCACATCTCTCCTATAGCAAACATTTTCTAAAATCATGGTCGGCACCTTAGTTTCTTCGTATGTATTTACCAAATCCCAACATTCTGTTAGCGTATTGGCCGCAGAAACTTCCACACCTGCATATTTTCCTGCTTTCATGCAGGCCACTGCCATTCTTGTATGCAATAACCATGGCGTTGCTATAATAACCCCATCAATATCATCTCGTTTTAACATATCCAGATAGGCGTTTTCGCTCCCCATATAAAGCTCAAACTTTTGCTTTTGCTTTGCTTCAATCATTTTTTTAGATTTCGCAATTGCATCAGGGTCAATATCACAAATAGCCGGAACAATTACATCATCCCTGTTTAAAATGTTTTGTAAATGATTTCGCCCACGTAAACCAACTCCTATAAAAGCGATACGTACTTTATCGCCATTTGGGTTTTTAATAAATGTAAAACTTGGTGCAACTGCCAGGCCAATACCTCCAATAGCCGTTGTTTTTAAAAAATCTCGTCGATTTATTTCATTTGATTTTTTTACTGCTCGGTTTTCCATAATGAATATTTAGGTAATTTATAAGTTTATTGTTTAAATGGAATCCTATAGGCAATGAACCAACTTATTCCAAACTTAAAATTCTTTTCTGTTTTACCATATCCGGGAATAATAAAGGGTTCCAAAATTTCATTATTCTTCCCGGAAATGAGAATTTTTGTTCTTAAAGTCCAACCAATAAAAATATTTTTTGCAAAAAATAATTCAGCCTTTAGACCACCTGTAATTTCCGCCCATTGCCCAAACAATTGTTGGTCTTCTATATCTCCTACATAGGTTCCCCAATAATTATTTATTGTTATATTTTCAACCTTCTGATTAAAACTACTCGCACCATACCTTAAACCAACAAACATAATATCATTTTCAACCCTGATAGCCTTTTTCAGAACATTATAATCAGCACCAACTAAAGCATAAAAACCATTTATCTGATAATCATATTCTGGATGGTCTATATTGTAATTAAGCCACCCACCTTCAAGAACTGCAAAAAAATTCTTTTTAAATTCATAGTCTACAGAAGTGGCCACACCAACCCTTCCAGGGTCAAAGCCCATAATAACAATAGGAGATAAATCAATACTAACTCTGAGGCTTTTTTTTATGCTACTATTTTCTTGAGCATTGCCGATAATGGCAATAGATAATAATAAACTATTTAATAAATATTTTAATATGCTCTTCATATTCAATCGCAAATTCATTATTTTAGATTATTATTTACGAAAAACAATTTAACATGATCTTCATTTTCAACCGTAACTTCATTATTAATTATAATTAGAGTATCAATTATATTTGTGCTATAACTAACTGATTCAATTTCATAATTCGCAATAAACCCACATTCTTTCGATTCAAAATAAGTTGTTGTTTTATAAGTAAATAGTATATTTTCTGTATAGGGTCCAATTTCAAAAGCAAATTCCGTTGTCTCCCCGTTTGGTGATAAAGGAAGTAACACAAAGCTAATACTATCATTTTCATATAACAGACTATCTTTATGCCCAACGCCATAAGCCGAAATAGGCTTTACAATAACCGCAGAATCAAGACTTTCTGTCATAACATAAAAATTAATTTTAACCAGTGATTCAGTTGATGTATCACATTCCTTTTCGGTTTTACAGGAGCTTAAAAATACAACGAAAAACAGGAAGAATTTTAATAATTTAAAAATATTCTTTTTCATTAGCTAATAAATATTTCTCAAACTGCTAAAATAGAAAATTAAAAACGGAATATTTTTTGCTTTTTAGTATTTTTGCAAATAAATATTAAAAAAATAAAAAAATGAGTAAAAAATCACTTGATCCCATAGGTAAATTAATGGGGCTTCGGTATAAATCGCATCCATGGCATGGTATCGAAATCGGCGAAAAAAGTCCTGAAATAATTACCAGCTTTATTGAAATGGTACCTACTGATACCGTAAAATATGAAGCTGATAAAGCCAGTGGTTATTTATCAATCGATCGGCCACAAAAATTTTCTAGCATATTACCTGCCATGTATGGATTTATCCCACAAACATATTGTGATGAAAATGTAGCAAAAAAAAGTGCAGGCATATTAAAAAGACCTGAAATTGTAGGTGATGGCGACCCATTGGATATATGTGTTTTAACGGAAAAAGAAATTACCCACGGTGATATTTTAGTACAGGCAGTACCTATTGGCGGATTTCGAATGATTGATGATAATGAAGCTGATGATAAAATTATTGCGGTTTTAAAAAACGATGCCGTTTACAGCCAGTATAAAGATATTACTGATTTACCCGAACAGGTAATTAATAGGTTAAGGCATTATTTTCTTACTTACAAAGATATGCCCGGTGAAAAACGTGACTGTGAAGTTACCCACATTTATGGTAAGAAAGAAGCCCATGATGTTATTATCAGGGCAGAAGATGATTATAGAAATTTTGTGGAGAATATGCTGTTTTCATAAACGGGTTGCGGGATTTAAGCCAATTTATTGCCAGTTAATTGTCACTTGCTAGTTATAGCCTACTTTACACAGTTACACAGCCTATAAAAATTAAAAACAAGTTAATATATTAATAAACTTCAGGGCAAACGCATGAAAAAAAGCAATAATAATTATGATTGCTACCAATAGTATTAATTGCCACAGATTACTTGCGTGAGGGCTGAAGCCGTTCACAGATTTTTAAACAAGCTACGCTTGTTTTTTTGTTAAAATAATTTTAATTATTTTTTAATCTGTGAATCTGTGGCATTAATTTGTTGTAATTTTATTTTTCATTAAAATTAAGCAAATCAATATGCAGATATTCTGACAATTAACCAATTTAATTATTGCTTTTTGCAAATTAAAAATATTTTATTAAGAATAACTCTTTCATGCGTTTGCCCTACCAACAAACATGATTTTGTGCTTCAAATAAAATCACGTATCTTTGCAACAAAAACATACGTAATGCAAACTAAATTGACATTAACACTGGAACAAAGCATAATAGAACAAGCAAAACTTTATGCTAAAGATAAAGGACGAAGCCTGTCTGAACTAATCGAAAACTATTTGAAAGTTGTTCTCGAAGATGGTCAACAAAAAGTAAAGCTCTCACCATCAATTAAAAAGCTGAAAGGGGCGATAAAACTTCCTGAAAATTTTGACTATAAAAAAGAACTAACTGATGCCCTTTCAGAAAAATATGGGATATGAAACATATATTTCTTGACACTAATGTTATAATTGACTTTTTAGCTGATAGAAGCCCTTTTTCAGAATACGCTGCAATTTTGTTCCAATTAGCGAAAGAAAATAAAATTAAAATCTTTATTTCTGCTATTTCTTTTAATAATACCTACTACATCTTGCGTAAGGTGACTTCTCATAAAAAAGCCCTAAAATTGATATCTGAAATAGAAGAATATGTTGGAATTCAAGAAACAAACAGAAATATTCTCAGGAAAGCTATAAAATCAGATTTCAACGATTTTGAAGACGCTATTCAATATTTTAGTGCTGTTCAATTGGGAAAAATAGATATTATTACAACCAGGGATTTAAAAGACTTTAAGAAAAGTGAATTACCTGTTTTATCTCCGGAAACAACAGTAAAGTTAATAATGAAAGAGAATGACAGCTGGTAAAACACCTTGGTTTACTTTTTCTTCAATTTCAAATTCCGATAATTTGTATTTTCTAAGAAGCACCCAGTGAAATTCATTAATCACCTGAATTGATGTATTGATATCTTTATTAATAAGCGTTTCGAAAAAACTTATAGCTTTTGAGTGTTTAGTAGGTTCTTTATCAGTAATTGAAAGGTATATCCACAGATTACTATCAATAAAAATATTATCTGTCTGTGTATATTTCATCTACCTTATTTCCGCAAGTCACGGTGTGAGTTGTTGATTAATAGTTTTTTGTAATAATAAAACGTGTACAGTTGACAAAGGGCTCACGCCGTGACTATCAGACTGTTAAACATTCAACACTCTCTACATAAAATAACCAATAATCATTATTTGCGAATATTCAATTGCTTTTCCTGATTATTGAGTGCCTGCCTGCTGCAGACAGGTTGTTTATTGAATATTGTATATTTTTTTAATGTCTATAAAGTCGGGGCGCGACTCTGTTTATTAAGGTAACCTCTAAAAATCCAAATCTCTGCGTTACTCAAATTTTTCAAGACACTCATTTACAGAAGTAAAATCGAGCCTTGAAAAATTTGAAAGCCTTAATCTTTGAATTTTTAGAAGCCACCTTAAATTTGAAAGGTTCTAATAACGACATTATCTGTTCATTAACAAGTCGCACCCCGACTACTTTTAAGAAATACGGATTCTATTTGTACTGGTCCAGGCTTTGTTTCAATTTATCCTTAATTTCATCAACCAACCATTTGGGTTCAATAACTTTAACAGTATTGCCATGTTTTAAAATTAATTGGGTAAATTCATAATTTGGGATAATATCAAGTGAGACCCGAAACTCTGATTCATTATCGATTAAAATTTGCTGCGAATTATGCAATGGAAGGGTTTTAACATAATTTCCCTGGCTTGGTGTAAAAGACAGGATTACTTTTTGTAGGTTATTAGATGTGTAAACTAAGCCAATTGTTTTTTCAAACATTTCTGTAGGGTTTAGTTTATCATCAGGCACAAATGTTTGGGTTTTAACATCCAAATCTTCAATTCTTTCAATACCGAAAGTCCTAAATTCACTAAGTTTACCAATTAAACCAATAACATACCATCTATTTTGATATTCTTTTAGTAAATACGGCTTTAGAGAATACTTACTTGTATTATTTGTGTGAAAATTAAAATGATTGAATGATATTTCCCTCTTATCTTTTATTGCTTTTAAAAGCGGTTTTAAATTCTCAATTCCTTTTAACCCGCCACCGGTATCAAATGAAATGAACTTTAAAGAACCTTTACTTTCATGTAAACTCTCTGTTAATAATTCAGCTGTATTAACTATTTCAAGAAACCTGAAAAATGATTCTGTATTAATACTATTTTCATAGTCGATAAAATAACCGTTTTTATCCCTGTTGTATTTTATTTCAATACCAAATCCGTTGCGGATTTGTTCTATGTCCCTCTGAATTGTCCTGTCTGATATTTCAAAACCATGATTATTAAGGTAAGCCTTTATCTCATCAAATGACGGGAATTGCCCTGTCCTTGCTTTTTCAATTACAAGCGTGTACCTGCGTATGGTTCCATGTTTAGACATATATAATTTTTTAGTTTTTATTTTGATATTCCATGTTGTCCTTTATAACAATAGTTCGGTAAATTTCTATAAACACCTATTTATCAAACTATTAAAAAGCAACAACAACGTAGATTAATAGGTTAATAATCAAATCTTTGCGACTTTGCGGCTTTGCGCGAAACAAAAATTTAACAAAGTGTTGTTATAAACCCAACAAACTTATCAAGTCTTTAAGACTTTGCAAGTTAGCCTTACTAAAGATTATATTGCTAAAAAGCCACATCACCAAATCTTCTAATCTTCACATCTTCTAATTCTCAAATCCTCACACCAAACTATTCAGCAACTTTCACAACAGCTTTCCTTTTCCACCTTCCGGTAACAAAATAAATAGCCGAAAAAACTAAACCAAAAGCCCATGCAATTGGTATCCCCCACCAAATACCTGTTTCGCCAATTTTTTGGGATAAAATCCATGAAAATGGGATACGGATAAACCAGAGCGCAAAAAGAGTTATAAACATAGGAATAATAGTGTCCCCTGCCCCACGAAAAACAGAAGTGACGGAAAACATGGCTGAAAAAACAATATAAAAACAGCTGACAATAACAAGATATTCATAACCAATCAACTGAACATTGATTTCCGGTGTGAAAACACTCATTAAAAACCGGCCGGACAATATTGCCACAAAAGTAAAAAATACTGATATGGCCGAAGTCATCAATAATGTAGCTTTTAGGCCTTCTTTTACCCTGTTAAATTTACCGGCGCCAATATTCTGGCCCGTAAATGTTGTTAGCGCCATCGCAAAATTCATAGCAGGCATAATTGCAAAAGAATCAATTCGCCCGGCAACAGAATAAGCAGCAATCACATCTGTATCAAACTCGTTTACAATTCTGTAAATAGCAACCATACCTACTGCAACAAACATATTTTGCATCCCTGAAGGCAAGCCAATCTTGACACTTTTGAAAAATATATCTTTATCAAATTTGAACGTTTTTAATGAAATATGAATTAGTTCATGATACTTGTTCAAATAGATTACTGCACTAAGAAAAGCAATTCCCTGTGCTAAAACTGTAGCATAAGCAACACCTTCAATACCCATTTTAAAAACAATCACAAATAGTAAATCGAAAACAATATTTAAAATGGATGCAAAAATCAAAAAATAAAGTGGAGTTTTTGAGTCTCCCAAACCTCGAAGTATTGCGTTGGTACCACTTGAACCAAACATCATAACGATACCTGCAAGAATTATATTTAAGTAACTCGTTGCCTGTGGAAGAATATCCCCAGGTAATTCAATCAGTTTAAATATATCCTCTGAAAACTTTATACCAACAATTGAAATCAGAATGGAAGCAATAAATATTACCAAATACATGGTATCAATAGCTGTTTTAACCTTTTTATAATCTTTTGCACCGAAATATTGAGAAATAATAATAGTAGAACCTGATGCAATACCAATTACCAAAGAAATAAGTGCAAACATAACAGGAAATGAAGCACCAACAGCAGATAAAGCCTCCTTACCAAGAAAATTACCAACAATAATACTATCAACAACATTATATAATTGTTGAAACACATTGCCAATTAGCATTGGGATAGCGAAATTAAGAATAACCTTTGCAGAATTTCCTTTAGTTAAGTCTTTCATTTAATTAGTAATTGGATAACTGGTAAATTAGTAATT
>JBDLJL010000071.1:0-24891 GCA_039714415.1 Bacteroidota bacterium | reverse complement strand
GTTGCATAAAAAGCCACCGGGGTAGCAATGACAAATGAAATACCCACCCATATTGCAAAATCCATATTAAGCATCCTTAATATTTCATACACTGATGCACCATTTACACGGCGAATTCCGATTTCTTTAGTACGTTTCTCGGTAATAAAAATGGACAGCCCGATTAAACCAAAACAAGCCACAAGAATAGCCAATATTGAAAATGCATTGATTAGCTTCAATAATATTTGTTCTGATGCATACTGACTGTGTAACTGCTCATCCAAAAAGGAATATTTTATGGGCTGTCCGGGATAGATTTTGGCCATCTTATTTTCGACTGCAGCAATTACTTCCTTAGTTCTATTTTGTTCAAATCGAGCAAGTACAAATCTATTATATCTGGTTTGAGATTTTCGAATATAAAATGCGAAATTTTCTATTTCTGAATGAAGTGTAGCGTAATGAAAATCACTAATAACCCCATGAATTATAAATTTTTCATCAGCTTCATTTTCCGTTTGACTTTCATCATCAGGAAAATTACTTGTGGCAATCTGTTCATCACTATATTTTGACTTCAAATTATTATAAAATGTTTCGTTAATTATCCAACCATTTGTTGCCTTTTCTTTAGCATCTGTAAAATACATAAGTGGTTTAATATCTAATGTTTGGATGGCTTGTTGATCGATAAATCCGAACTTAAAAGGGAAGAGGTTTTCTTCAATTGAGAAATTCATATCCTGTAATCGGTTATAACCCGGATAATGATGTGCTGTTCCTGTACTTATAATGCCTGGTAAAACAGCAAGCTCTTCTTTAAGTATATGTACTTTTGCATTGGATTGAGGAACTCTTATAACCATTACATTTTCGCTTGAATATCCCAAATCCTTTTTATCAATAAATTTCATTTGCAGGTTAATAACTATTGTAAAGCCAATTAAAGCAATTACCATTGCAAACTGAAAAATAACCAAAAGTATGGCAGCATGGAATTTTTCTGGCCTTGTTGTCTGTTGAAGGATAGCGCCCCGTTTTAAAAGGTTTAAAGAGGTTAAAACAGAAACGACAATGTTTACTAATAAAAACAGGCTTATTGTAATTATCCAAAAAGCGGGACTTTGAAATGGGATTTTCCAATCAGGAAAAAAATGTGTCGCTAAATAATTTTGAAAAAGAAGCAATAATACAAATGCTGTAAAAAAACTTAGGCATACAGAAATAAAGACTTCAATTATTGTTTGGCCAAACAGATGCTTTTTGGCACCACCAAAAAACCGGATAATAAGCCTTGCTTTTTGGTAAAATGATGCCCTTGCAATATACATAATCACAAAATTCATTGTGGCTAAAGCAAAAATCAAAAAGCCAACCATAATAAGGATATTATGTGATGAACGACGTACTGTTGGCTGTATTTCATATCTTAAGCCCGGTGTAAAATGAATATCATAAACTGCTTGTAATTTATGGTTGTAATCTTTCAAGGGGGGGCCAACTGCATTCCCTAATACAGGTTCAATTAAAGCTGTTAATCTTTTTTCTAAATCTTGCACATTGGCCGAAGGATAAAGCTTAAGGTATAAGTTACCTCCATATAATTTCCTCGATTTTAATAATTTAACCGTAGGGTAAAAATGTCCCTTTTGAGAAAGCAGCATTTCGTATTTAATTTGCGATGCTGCGGGCAATGGTTTAATTATTCCACTTATTGAAAAGGCAATAAGGCTGTCCTGATTTGCTGTAAAAGACCTTAAAAAAACAGTTTGCCCCATCGCATTTTCCCCTGGAAATAATTTATCAGCCATATCCGGTGTTATCATTACTGTATTTGGCTGATTAATAGACTCCTTATCGCCTTCAATCATTTTTACAGAGAAGTACTTAAGAAAGGACTCATTTGCAAAAATAGCGGCCTCAACTTTAATTTTATTCTCTTCAACAATTACTTCATCAATCCTATGATTTGTGTAGCAAAGCGTATGAGATTCTATTTCAGGACAATCAGATAATACATCATCGAAACCGGCAAATGTATTAGTGCTATAGGTACCATCGCCAATTCGAGAAATTAAACGATAACTATTTTCACCATTGCTGATATACTTATCGAAACTGGAATGATAATGTGCATATAAAAGAATTGCCAGGCAAACTGCTATTGCAATAGCAAGACCGCTAATATTTATTAAAGAATAAGCTTTATATGAAAGTAAACGCTGAATTCCTATTTTTATACTTTTTTGAATCATTTTTAATATTTAAAGAATTAATCTGGTTAAATCCAATAGTTTACCATATCTCTATTTGGCAATTACGTCACTCATACTTTAAGGCCTCAACTGGGTTCCTACGAGCCGCCAAAAATGTTTGCCAGCTCACTGTACTAAGCGCTATAAGCAATGCTATTAATCCAGCCAATACAAATATCCACCAACTTAATTCTGTTTTATAAGCAAAATTTTCAAGCCACTTGTTCATGGCGTAGTAGGCAATAGGGGTGGCTATTACAAAAGCTATGGCTACCCATTTTACAAAATCTTTGTTGAGCATAATCAGTATTTCCGAAACCTTCGCTCCGTTTACTTTACGGATGCCTATCTCTTTTATCCTTTTTTGCAAACCATAAAAACTTAGTCCAAACAGGCCTAAACATGAAATAATAATTGCAATCAATGAACTATAACCAATTAATTTCTCTGTTGTTTCTTCTGAGGAATATAATTTATTCAAATCTTCTTCCAAAAACCTTAACTCAATAGGATCGTTTGGGGCAATTTGTTCAATTTTATTTTTAATTGTTTGTTTAATTGTTGAATTAGTTGAAGAATTAATTTTAATAAACATATAAGAACCAGTTGGAGAATACATATATACAAAAGGTTTAATTTCGGCATGTAACGACTGGGTATGCATATTTCTAATTACTCCAATAATCTCCCCTTTTCGCTCGTAAGGTGTTCCATCGAAAATTGACATTTTTGTCCCCACCGGATTTTTCAACTCCATTGCTTTTACAGCCGCTTCATTAATTACAAACCCATCGGTAGCATCTTTTGAGTATTCCTTCGAAAGAAACCTTCCTTCAATTACTTCAATACCTATAGTTTCATCAAAATCAAAATCCACAGAATTTATCCCCATATCAAAAATATTATCCGTTTGCTTTCCATCCCATACAGGCATATCCGACATCTGCCAACTGGTTAAAGGACTTCGTGAAGTGGCTATATTTGAAATTTCAGGTAATTGTAATAATTTGTTTTTTGCTGCTTCATATTTACTCAAAAGTTGATCTTGCATATGTACAATAAGTACATCTTCCTTATTAAACCCAAGATTTTTTTGCTTCATAAATTGAACTTGTTGGGTAATTACAATTATTCCTACTATCAGCACTATTGTTAATGCAAACTGAAAAATAACTAACCCACTTCTAAGGCTAAGTTTCTGTGTATTCGGAGAAAAATTATTCTTGTTTGAAGAACTAAAGGGGCGAATAGTTTTTTTAATAAGATCAATTGGCCTGAGTGATGAAAGAAAGGATGCAGGATAGATTCCAGAGATTAATCCGGTAAGTACTGCAAATCCCAATAGAATAAGGATTGTGAAAAGATTATAATTAAGATTAAGATTTACATTAAGCAGATTGTTGACAGATGGCAAAAGCAATTCTGTTAAAATAAGAGCAAAGCCCAGAGCCCCCATGGCCCGTATTTGAGCTTCATAAAGAAACTGAATAACGAGAAATTTCTTACTGGATCCAAAAATTCTTTTTATACCAATCTCTTTGATTCTTTTATCTGACATAGCCATTGTTAGGTTAACAATATTGAATATCGCAATAATTAAAATTAGGAATGCAACAATTGAAAGAATGTAGACGTATTGTATGCGCCCGCCACCTTGAAGGTTGTGTAAATGACAAGCTGTCAATGGTGTAATATACAATCGATTATTCCAATCAGGCTTAAATTGATTGATAACATCTGCTATTTGTATATTAACATCTGAATAATCAATACCTTTATTGAGTTGCACATAGATTTGCAACACTTTATAATCCCAATTATTTAATTGTTCTGAAATTATTTTATAAGGGAGTAGAAATTCAAATTGCATATCCGAATTTGTGGGTATATCTTCTAATACTGCTGTTACGACATACTCCTCTTCTCCATCTACTTTTACGGTATTACCTACAGGATTATTAAGACCGAAAAGTTTTTCAGCCAATGATTGGGTAAGGACAATAGAGTTGGAGTGTATGAAAGCATCCGAAAGGGTTCCTATTGTAAAAGGGAAATTAAACATCGAAAAAAAGGAAGAATCCACAAAGCTGCCATTAACCAAAAATTTATTTTCACCGTAAATTATTTTTTTGTTTTCTTGTTTGAAAAAAACAGTCGTATTTTTAATATCCGGATAATTTTCCTTCAAATGCTGAGCGACAGGGGCTGGTAAAATGTAACCATGAAAATCTTGTGGATCATAACTGAAGGCCGCCTTATATAAGTCTTGCGGATTTTCATGAAACCTATCATAACTCAACTCATATTTTACCCACAAAGCAATGATGATGGTACACGCTAACCCAATGCTTAACCCAAATAGAGTTATCAATGTATTTATTTTGTTTTTTTGAATGTTACGCAAGCTGATATTTATGAAGTGTTTATACATGATTATTCATTTTTATTTCAATTTACACTAAATAATTCCGTCCTTTATTTGCTATCAAGAATTTTGTCCACTTATTGAAAAGTTTGTTCTCATAACTATTCATACCTCAATGCTTCAACCGGATTCCTACGAGCAGCCCTATAAGTTAACCCGCTTACTGTAAGCAATACAACTACCAGAGATATAAATCCTGCCAAAACAAAAATCCACCAGCTAAGTTCCGCTTTATATGCAAAGCTTTCCATCCATTTACTCATGCTGTAATAGGCAATTGGGGTAGCTATTACAAAGGATATCCCCATCCATTTCACAAAACTGATATTGAGCATTCTCATAATTTCAGAAACTTTAGCCCCGTTTACTTTGCGGATGCCTATTTCTTTAGTTCTGCTTGTCATCATAAAAGAAGCCATTCCAAGCAAACCCATACTGGCCAGAAAAATTGCTATGATGGCAAAATAACCCATCAATTGAAAAGTATTTTCATCTTTCTGATAAAGTTGCTCCAATCTTACATCCATAAAGCGAAAATCAAACATTTCATCAGGATAGATTTTTTTACTCGTTTCTTTAAGGATATTGATGACATTACTAGCATTGGAAGGATTGACTTTTACAATAAGTCGGGAACAATGTTTTTGCGAAATAATGAAAAACACGGGTTTAATTTTTTCATGAAGAGATTCAAAATGAATATCGTCAATAACACCTACAATTCCCCTATCAGCCAATGGCCAGGTACATATAAGCCTTTGTCCTATTGGATTTCCCTGAATGCCTAAATAACTTACAGCTGCTTCATTTAAAATCACAGATTCGGTAGTATCTGTTTTAAATTTATCAGAAAAAAGTCTTCCTTGTGTTGTTTTTATTCCAAGCGTTTTAAAATAATCAAATTGTACATGCACAATAGGAAGATGTATCCACTCTGCTGCTTCTGTCAGTTTGGCTGCTCCCCAATTATTCAATCTACCGGAAGGCAGACGACTAGCCGTTGAAACATTATTCACAATACTTTGTTCGAGAAGGACTTGTTTGAGCGAGAGATATTTCGCTTCATCGCCATAATCATTAACATTGGCAACAAGAACATACTCTTTATCGAAGCCTAAGCTTTTATTTTGAAGAAAATTAATTTGTCGCAGCATAATCAAAGAACCGGCGATTAAAACAATGACAATGGTAAACTGAACTCCTACCAAAATCTTTTTTATTTGAAAACCGGACCCCATATTTTTATTTGATTTCATCACCTTTGTTGGACTATACGAGGATAAAATAAAAGCGGGATACCAACCGGCTAATACGCCCAAAACTATCATCATACCGGTTATTCCTAAAATAATATTCCCATTCAATAATGATAAAATAGAGAGTTCTTTGCCTGCAAGCGAATTGAAAATGGGCAGGCTCAGGTTAACCAATAAAAGTGCAACTAGTAAGGATATGAGAAACACTACGATGGATTCTGATATAAATTGATTTGCTAATTGACTTCGGGAAGCTCCAAAGGTTTTCCGAACACCAATTTCGGTAACTCTTGTGGTTGCATTGGCTGTTAAAAGATTTATATAATTGAAACTGGCTATTAGTAAGATAAGCAGAGCAATAGCTGAAAATATCAGCACGTAGGTAATGCTATTCTGAGGTTGAATGTCGTTTGGCATATGAGAAGAGTATAGGTGAATATCTTTTAGATTTTGCAGTTTAAATACCGTTAAAGCATCATCACCTTTAGCGTCTTTTACTAACTCGGAAATTTTCGCTTCCGTTTCGGGTTTTGAAAACTGATCTTGCATCTCAAAATAGACCAGAAAATTTTGCCAACCCCAATGATTCATGCTTTCTTCGCCAAACAAATTATTGGCACCTGCTAATGAGATTAAAAAATCATATCTAAAATGTGAATTATGTGGCATATTTTCAAAGACTCCCGTAATTGTGCCTTTATATTCATTATTGAGTATTAATAGTTTACCAATCGGGTTTTCATTTCCAAAATACTTTTGTGCGGCTTTTTCTGAGATTACAATAGTTTCGGGATTATTCAAAGCTGTTTTGGCATTGCCAAATTTAAATTTGAAGGAGAACATTTGCAATAAATCAGCATCCACAAAAACAGCTAATGGTTCGTTAAATTTTAGCTTTTTATATTGAACAACCATATCTCCCCTAATCAAAATTCGGGCGGATTCCTTTATTTGCGGAAGTTTATCCGTTAGAAATTTCGCTATTTGAGGTGCCTGATAAGGATCTTCTTCATGACACAGCCTATAAATATTGTCTGCTTTCTCATTATAACGATCGTAGCTTAATTCATCAGTAACGTAAATCAACAGTAAAATACTAACGGCCATACCAATAGAGAGACTGAAAATACTTATTGAAGAATATACTTTACTTTTAATAAGATTTGCAAATGCGATTTTTATATAATTTTTTATCATGGTTATATGTTTTAAAATGTCTAATTATTGTTTGTCCATAAAGTTGATACTTTTCTTATTATATGCTTTCGCACTTTCAGCGCTTTTTGTAATTCGCTTATTATTAACATAGTGCTTCGCACTATGTTAATGCTTACCGCACCGTTGGTGCTCATTGTTGTTTATAGACGAACACTAATAAGTGTGTATCCTTAAAGTCTGTTTTCTGCAAACACAGTCGGAGTACGACTCCTTAATTGACTGCGTATGTGTCATTTAATATTTTAAGAGCTTAACAAATATAGTCGCACCCCGATTTTATGAACAAATTAATTAATCAGGTTTTATTCGTCATTTCTGAAATCACCTGCCCGTCCAACATATTTATAGTGCGATGGGCAAAACCGGCATCACGTTCCGAGTGTGTCACCATTAATATGGTTGCCCCCTCTTGGTTTAATTCAGATAAAAGGTTCATCACCTCAACACCATTTTTTGAATCGAGATTTCCCGTTGGCTCATCGGCAAGGATTAGTTTTGGGTTCATCACAACAGCACGGGCAATAGCAACACGCTGTTGTTGACCGCCCGAAAGTTGCTGGGGATAGTGCTTTACGCGATGCCCAATTTTCATGCGCAGTAAAACTTCTTCCACTCTTTTTCGTCGCTCAGAAGCTCTCATTTTAAGGTATAATAAAGGAAGCTCTACATTGTCAAAAACATTAAGCTCATCTATCAGGTTAAAACTTTGAAAAATAAAACCGATATTCCCTTTACGGAATTGTGTCCGGTTTTTTTCTTTCAGTTTACTTACATCAGTTCCGTTGAACCCATAAGTTCCTTCCGTAGGATTATCCAGTAATCCAATAATATTGAGCAGCGTAGATTTACCACAACCCGATGGCCCCATAACAGCCACAAACTCACTTTTTTTCACATGCAGTTCAACGCCGTTTAACGCATAAGTATCTACCTCTTCGGCATGAAATACTTTTTTTAATTTTTCAGTTTTTATCATGGTATTTATTTATTAAGTTCTATTTTAAATTCAATAATTTACTTTCTTATTTAAATTCCAGCCTCTCATTATCCCCAAAACTATCGTAGCCCGAAATAATTACCTTTTCACCTGGTTTCAGCCCTTCTAGCAATTCATAGTATTTAGGGTTTTGTCTTCCGATTTTAATAAAGCGTTTTGATGCAGATTTACCATCGGCAGAAAGTACGAAAATCCATTGTCCACCTGTTTTTTGAAAAAAGCTACCTCTTTCTAGTAACAAAGCTTCTATTGGGTTTCCTAATTGTAAGTGTGAATGATAGGTTTGTCCTGTTCGCATATTTACAGGTGTTTTGTCTACAAAAATCATTTCTACCGTAAACCTGCCGCTACGCACATCGGGAAATACTTTCCTGATTTTTAGTTTATATTCCTTTCCCTGACGTTCTATAGTTGCTGTTAAACCTTTTTTTACTTTATCGATATAATGTTCATCTATTTGTGCAACTACTTTAAACGAACTAAGAATATCAATTTGCCCTATTCTGCCATTTTTAGGAATTGATTGCCCAATCTCGGCATCTAAAACTGTAAGTTGTCCATCAATAGGCGAAGTTACATTCAGGTTTTCTTTTCTTTCACGAACAAGTTTTAGATTTAAATCCATATTTCTTAAATTATCTTCCATTTGTGTAACCTGAATAGTTCGATAAATAGAATCCTGTTTTTGTCTTCTTAGATATAAGTCGTAACTACTTTTTGCAAAATCATAATCTTCTTTAGATATTATAAATTCTTCATTAGAAATTAGATTGTCCTTAATTAAAGCCGAGTTTTGCTCGTAGGTTCTCTTTTTACGTTTAATTTCAAATTCTAACTTTAAAAGTTCGCGTTGTATTTGTAGTTTTTCCTGCTCTAAAACAACCATAGTATTTCGTAAGAAATTAGATTTTTCGGCTAGTTGCGCTTCGCTGTTTAGTATGCTTAAACTTAAATCGGGATTGCTTAAGCGCAAAATAACATCCCCTTTTTTAAGCATTGCACCTTCTTCCACAATACGCTCTTCTACACGCCCACCTTCCATTGCATCAAGGTAAATTGTGGCAATTGGTTCTACATTTCCGCTCACTGTTATATAATCGTGAAAAACACTTTTTCTTACAGTGGCAATACTTAATTTATCTTTATCAACCGAATAAGTCGGTATATTTTCTGCGAAAAATGCTTTATACATTAATGTTAACAATAAGAAAGTCCCAATTGCATAATATATATGCTTGCGTTTTAGTCCTTTCTTCTTTTCTATTGGTACGTCCATCCTTTATTTTAATTATTAATTAGATTCAAATGATCCCAACTACCCGTTTTGTAAAACTCTAATATTTGGATATACATTACATAAGTTAATTCTGCCTTTAACATCTCTACTTTGGCAGAAACCATGCGTTGTTTTGCAATCTCAAAATCACTTGTCCCTGCCAATCCTTTTTCAAGTTTTTTGCTTGTGTTTTGAAATGACAGCTTACTATATTTATATAATTCTAAAGAAGCATTATATTCTTTTTCTGCCGATTCTACATTATCCAAAACATTCCATATCTCTGAATATACTTTCTCTTTATCTTTTTCAATTTGAAGCATTTGATCACTAATAGCAATCTTTTTTCGCTTAATACTGCTATAGGTTGATGCCCTGTTAAAAATTGGAATAATTAAGCCAAGTCTAATTTGTTGATTTTGGTTATTTTTTATCTGACTGGCATAAGCTAAATCATCACCATCGAAGTAATTAGTGCCCATTCCTGCTGATAAGTATAAACTTGGTGAAATCTTTCCTTTTGAAACCAATAAATCTTTTTCAGAGGCATTTAATAAAAATTCTTGTTGTTTAATTTCAGGAAGAAAATTAATTGCATTGTTAAAAATGTTATCAACAATTGGTAATTCAGTAATTACAAACGGCGCTTTATTTATAGTATCAATAAAAAAATCAGCATTAGCATCAAGTCTTAATAATTGTTTTAACTCAAGTATTTTTTTGTTTTTTTGATTCCGGGCTTTTGTCAGGTTTAATTTATCGGCAACCCATTGGCTTTTTAAATCTTGCACTGTTAATGGCGATTCTTTACCAATATCTACCAATTTTTGCATTCGTTTATATTGCATTTCTGATAAATCTACCTGACTTTTTGCAACATTTTCTAAACCAACACTATATAAAGAAATATAATATGCAGTAATTACATCAAAAATTAATTTGTTTTTTATTAGTTTACTTTCTTCTTTATTTGCCGACAATAAAAACTTATTAAAACTAATCGTATTTTGTTTAACCAGCCCTTGAAAAATATCTACAGAAGAACTAATCCAGTAATTATTAGAGATAGTTTGGTTGTAAGTTATGTTGTTTGTATTGCCATCGATATTTCTTCCGTAGTTAACATTTATACTACTTCCTAAGTTTAAATCGGGAAATAGCTTTGCCTTGCTTTCTAATAAATTAATTTCTTGATTTAATTCTTTATTTAGTTTAATATTTAAATCAATATTATTTTCTATTGCATAATCTATACAATTCAACAAATTCCATACTTCCTGTGCTTGCAAACGCATGGAAAATATAACAAACAATATAATAATAGTAATTTTCATTTTTTTAAGTTAATAAATATTGTTTCTTGGTATTTAACAACATATGCGCCACAAAACATAACAATCAAACATACAGCAACATAACACATTGTATTTTTTTTCCGTAAAAATAACTGTCAAAATATTATACACTAACTGTGTGATATATTTACATTCCTTTACCTTTGCTTTTGTATGAACAATAAAATATTAATAGTTGATGATAAAAAGAGTGTATTAACAGCACTCGAAATGTTAATTCAAACCGAATTTGACGAAGTTTTCACCTTAAACAATCCTAAAAATTTAATATCAACTATCGAAAAAAACAAGGTAGATATTGTGCTTTTAGATATGAACTTTACAACAGGTATTAATAATGGAAACGAAGGCATTTTTTGGTTAAATGAGATATTAAAATTTGATGCGTCAATAATTGTAATAATGATAACTGCTTATGGCGATGTAGAGTTGGCAGTAAGAGCTGTGAAAGAAGGTGCTTTTAATTTTATTTTAAAACCTTGGGATAATAACAAATTACTTTCCACTTTGCACTCTGCCTTAAAGTTAAGAAAAAGTAAAATAGAAAATAGCTCATTAAAGAAAGTAAGCAGTAACTTAAAACAAGAAATAAATCCATCTAATTACAGTTTAATTGGGCAAAGTAATGTTATGCTCAAGGTAATGGAAATGGTAAAAAAAGTCGCTGTTACCGATGCCAACATTCTTATTACAGGCGAAAATGGAACAGGAAAAGAATTAATAGCCCGAGAAATTCATAAATATTCTAAACGACAAAATGAGATTTTACTAAGTGTAGATATGGGAACTATTAGCAAAACCTTATTTGAGAGTGAGCTATTTGGTCATAAAAAAGGTTCGTTTACCGATGCAAAAGAGGAACGAATAGGAAAATTTGAGACTGCAAATAATGGAACTTTATTTCTAGATGAAATTGGAAATTTATCCTTGCCATTACAAGCAAAAATACTTACCGTTTTACAAAACCGCACAATTACAAAGATAGGAGATAATATAGCAATACCAATAAACATAAGGCTTATATCGGCAACGAACAAAGATATTGATGCAATGATAACAGAGGGCTTATTTAGAGAAGACCTTTTGTATAGAATTAATACAATAAGTATTGAACTTCCACCTTTAAGAGAACGAGAAAATGATGTGATTTTACTTGCCGAATTTTATTTAGATAAATATTCTAAAAAATATGATAAAACAGGATTGAAAATTAGTGAGAAAGCAATACGAAAATTATTAAAGCATAATTGGCCTGGTAATGTCAGAGAGTTGCAACATAGTATAGAAAAAGCCGTAATCCTGTCTGATAATTCAATTTTAAACGAAGATAGTTTTTCGTTAAATCAGAATACAAATCGACAAAAAAATAATCTTGATAATTTAACCATAGAAGAAATGGAAAAAGAAATGATCATTAACTGTATTGAAAAAGAAAAAGGGAATATGAGTATTGTTTCTAAAAAGCTTGGAATAACAAGACAAACACTTTACAATAAACTAAAGAGATATGGAATATGAGCTATAAAAACTTCTATATCGCCATTTCAATAAAATTGATAGTAGTTATTGTTCTTTCTATAGCCGGCGCCTATTTATTCTTCGTAGAACAAGCCTATGTTTTGAGTATTTTCCCTTTTCTATTTTTAATTGGAGCTGTGATTAACATAATAAAGTATTTTAATAATATCAATCAGTGGATAGCATTCTTTCTATTGGGTATTGAAAATGAAGATACCTCAATTAAAGTCCCAAATAAATCAGGCAATAAAGCTATTGACGATATTTATGTTGGTATCGATCGTTTAAATAAGTTATTCAAACAAACAAAAGTTGACATTAGAACACAAGAACAACATTATCGTACAGTTATTAATCAATCGGCAACCGGGCTTTTTTCAATTAACGATAAGGGGCGGGTCATCAATATTAACCCGGCAGCAGTAAGACTTACAGGCTTACAAGATTACCATCATGTTAATGCACTGACATCGATAGATTTGGCTTTACCGGATTTCATAATGCTTCCAAATCAACACCTTCATCAAAATTCTGCTATTTTTGAAAATAAGTATGGACAAAAGCTACTATTTAAATTGTCTGAAATCATGAACATAAAAGAGACAATAAGACTAGTAGCAGTTAGCGATATAACCAAAGAATTAGATAATAGAGAAGTAGATGCATGGATCAAACTGGCTCGTACCTTATCGCACGAAATCATGAATAATATTGTTCCTATTACCACTTTATCTCAGGTAATTTCAGGGTATTTTATTCGAAATGAAAAAATAATTGAAGCGAAAGATGTTGACGCTAAAACCATTAACAATACAGTAAAAGGAATTCGCATTATCGAAGATAGAAGCATTGGATTAATGAATTTTGTAGATAATTATCGCAAATTCACTAAACTTCCGGAACCACAGTTTTCGGAAGTAAATTTATCGGCTCTAATCGAATACAACCTGTTGGCTGCGAATGCTTTTCAAGGTTTTGATACATTTAAGATTGACAAATTAATACCTGAGAATGTGCTAGTTTCCACAGACGAGAAATTACTGTCGCAAGTATTAATTAACCTGCTGAAAAATGCCTGTGAAGCTTTAACATTAGGAAAAGTCAAAAATCCTAAACTTACAATTAGCTTGTTTATGGAACAAAATACTGCCAAAGTCGAAATCTCTAATAATGGGCCAGGTATTGCTCCTGAAATCCGGGAACAAATTTTCATCCCTTTTTATACGACCAAAGAGGAAGGCTCTGGAGTAGGCCTTAGCCTTAGCAAACAAATAATGCTTAAAATGAATGGTGATGTCTTGCTTAATTCAGCAAAAGATAAGCTAACTACTTTTCAAATTATTTTAAATTAGAGAATAGTATTAATTTCCGTTTATTCAGTGTAATCAATACTCTTACTCTCTTTACTTCTTTTTCCTCTCTTCCAGCATTTTCATCACTTCTTCCACTTCGTTAATATCAAGGATCTTAGTTTAGGAAAAGAATTTCACAACTTGTTTTTAAGTTGCAAAATTGACTATTAAGTAATCAATGTCGTTTAGATAAGCCGATCACTTAAATAATTAATAATTAGTACTATAATATAAAATATTGTTTAAAGGTTTGTTTTTTCTTAATAGGTTTTATTTTTACAGGTCATTTAGGGGCTAATTGTAATTTATTACATGCACCTGAAAAAGAAGATTATCGAATAAGTTTAACAAAAAATAAATAGGACAAACGCAATTTCAATGACAAAAGATATTCTGGTAGGTGTCTTTATAAAACAACAATATAAAAAAGCACTAAAAGCTTTTGATGATATAGTTTATAACACAAGGGAGATTATTAGACCAAATAGAAAAAATGAACGAAAACATCATCAGAAAAAACCTTACAGCATGAATTACAAACGATTATGACTGTTCGTAAACTAAACGACATTTATTTATAATCCAAAATAGCGTGGCAGAAACATCACAAAATCGCCAAAATAACTAACCAGAAGCAATACAATTATCATAGCAACATATAATGGCAACATACTCCGTATTACATCCTCTACTTTGAGCTTTGCGATACTTGCCCCAACAAAAAGGACTGTACCAACCGGTGGCGTAACTAAACCAATACTCAGGTTTAAAATAAGCATAATCCCAAAATGAACTGGTTCAACGCCTAATTCCTGAACAACTGGAAGAAAAATGGGGGTAAAAATCAGAACAGCCGGAGTAATATCCATAAATGTACCTATAAACAGAAGTACCAGATTAATGATCAGCAAGATTACTATCTTATTATCACTAATTGCCATTAATGTTTCACTTATCGTCTGCGGAATATTTACATAAGACATTACCCATGACATGCCCATGGAAGTACCTACCAATAAAACGACTACAGAGGTGGTAATAATAGAGTCCATCAGAACTTTAGGAAGTTCCGCCATTTTCAACTCTTTATATAAGAATGTAAGAAGAAAAGCATAAGCTACGGCTATTGCAGATGCTTCTGTTGCTGTAAATATTCCAACAACAATTCCACCTATAATGATAAACAATAAACTTAAACTGGGAAGCGCATTCCAAAATATACGTAGTGCTTCTTTAAACGAGTATTTTCCCACAACAGGATAGTTATTTTTTGAAGCAAAATAGCCCCCAATCGCCATAAGCGAAATACCCAGTAAAATACCAGGAATATAACCTGCAATAAATAAAGCTCCAATAGAAACCCCACCACTGGCAAGCGAATATACGATAAGTACATTACTTGGCGGAATTAATAAACCCGTTGTCGAAGAGGTTATATTCACAGCAGCACTTAATTTTTCAGGATATTTTTCTTTTTTCATCACGGGCAGCATAAAACCTCCGATAGCTGAAGCTGAAGCTATTGCAGAACCTGATATAGAACCGAAAAGCATATTTGAAATTACATTAACAAATAATAAGCCCCCGGGAAACCTTCCTACCAGTACTTTTGCCAGTTCTATTAAACGAAAAGCGATGCCACCCTTGTTCATAATTTGCCCTGCCAGCACGAACATAGGTATCGCCAGCAATGAAAAACTATCGAGCCCGGTAGCCATTCGTTGAGAAATAGTTGTAAATGCCGGGATTATCGGCACACTTACCATCAAGGTTAAAGTGGCTGAAATACCAATACTATAAGCTACAGGTACGCCAATAAATAAAAGGATTAAAAAACTACTTATTAATATAATGATGCTTGCTATATCCATTTTTTATTAATTTCAGATTCTTGTATTTAGCCTTACTAAAAGCAATTTTTTACGACTTCTTTGCTTCCCGGATAAAGAATATTGTGTAAAATATTATTAGTATGCCACTAACGGGAACAATCAGGTAAACATAGCCCAGGGGCAGGTTAAGTGCAGAAGATATCTGCCCTAAGCTTAAGGTTATATAAACCAGCATGCCTCCCCCAACTAAAAAAATGACAGTGGTAAAAACCAGTATGAGCAACTGAATGCTTATCTCAAGTTTTTTATTGTTACCGAAAAATTTTTTAGCAAAAAAATCCAACGCAATGTGTGCCTTTTGCCCGGTAACATAAGCCGCCCCCAAAAGCCCCATCCAAATCAATAAATAACGTGAAAGTTCATCGGTATATTCGCTGGGCGAGTTAAATAAATAACGGGTGATAACCTGCCATAGTATGGTTAAGACCATTGCAGACATTAATGAAATTAATGCAATTTCAATAAACTTGTCTATTTTCAACTTCAATTTATCCATATTTACAAATCCCTAATGGTTTCTACCAGTTTTTTTATTTGCTCGTCTTTTGTAAGCTCCTCATATAAAGGCTGTACCGCTTTTACAAAAGGCTCTTTATCAGGATATATTATTTCTACCCCGTTTTCTTTGGCATCTTTTAAACATTGCTGCTCTGATTCTGCCCATAATTCACGCTGGTAAATTACCGACTCATCAACTGCTTCCTGTAACCAATTTTGTTCTTCTTTATCCAAGCGTTTCCAAACTCCGGTACTTATCAGTAAAACATCAGGAATGGACGCATGTTCGTCAATTGTATAGTATTTGGCTACTTCGTAGTGACGTGAAAAATAGTAACTTGGCGGGTTGTTTTCTGCACCATCAACAACTCCCTGCTGAATGGCAGTATATATTTCGCCAGAAGCCATTGGTGTTGGTGAACCACCCATTGCCTTTACCATTTTTATTGCTATGGGGCTTTGCATGACCCTTATTTTTAAACCATCCAGGTCTTCGGGCTTACGAACGGCCTTTTCGCTTGTATAGAAACTACGGCTACCCGCATCGTAATAACACAAACCCCTAATCCTGTATTTTTCAACTTTGTGTAGTAAACTTTTACCAAGCTCACTGTCAAGTGTCTTAAAGTAATGATCTTTATCCCTGAAAATATATGGAAAACTCAAGACCTGGAAATCAGGTGCGAAATTGGACATTACTGCTGATGATACTTTTGTCATCCCCAGGCTGCCAATTTGCAACAGTTCTATACACTCCCGCTCTGAACCCAGTTGATTACCAGGGTAAACCTGTATTTGCAGCTTCCCTTTAGACTTTTCTTTAAGCTTTTCGCCCATAAAAACCATTGCTTTATGGACAGGGTGCGAAATATCCAGCCCATGGGCAAGTTTTATAACTTTTGTTTTTTGTCCGCAATTAGTTAAAGAAACCAACAGGAAAAGAATTACAATATATTTCGGTATTGATTGCATGTTAAACTTGTATTAAAGCAAGAAGGTTTATCGGTATTTGTTCATAGAATTGAATGCCTTTTTATAAATTTCTTCAATTTCTTTGTAATTAAAAGTCCCGTCAGCATTTTTAGCCATTAACTGTGAGCCCATCCCAACGCAATACGCCCCAGCCTGAAACCATTCTTTCAGGTTATCTTCTGTAGGTTTTACACCTCCTGTAGGCATAATATTGGTATGCGGACGCGGGCCTTTAATATTTTTTATAAAGGCAGGACCTCCAACCTGCATAGCAGGAAATATTTTTACGACCTCAGCACCTAATTCTTCTGCGTAAGCAATCTCAGTTAAAGAACCACAACCAGGCATCCAGGCAACTTTTCTACGGTTACAGATTTTTGCCATTTCAGGATTTAATATTGGGGAAACCACGAAGTTTGCCCCCAGTTGCATATATAAGGCAGCAGTTGGTGCATCTTCGACCGAACCAGCGCCCAAAACCATTCCGGGTAGGTCTTTAATAGAATATTTAATTAAATCTGTAAATACCTCATGGGCAAAATCGCCACGATTGGTAAATTCAAAAACCCTTGCGCCTCCATCATAACAGGCTTTTAGGACTTTTTTTGCAATTGAAATGTCTTTGTGAAAAAAAACAGGTATAATCCCGGTTTCCTTAAATTTATGATAAACTTCTATTCTTGAATATTGTGACATGTTATTGAAAATTTGAAATTAGACATTGGTCACTGGTCACTGGTCATTATCAACGAATGGCTAATGACCAGTGTCTAATGACTTAAACGTAAACATATTCTTTAAACGAATGACATTGACTGGTCAATATCTTACTAATTGTCCTCTGACTGGTTGCTCTATCTCGATACCCTGCCGGAAGCATCGCCTGCCATCAATTTTTCAACTTCAGGGACAGTAACCAGGTTAAAATCCCCTTCAACTGTATGCTTTAGGCACGATGCGGCCACGGCAAAATCTAACGCTTTTTGATCATCTTTATAAGTAAGCATACCGTAAATTAAGCCTCCCATAAAAGAGTCGCCACCACCAACCCGATCAACAATATGTGTAATTTGGTAGGTTTGTGTTTCAAGCAGTTCTTTTCCATTGTAAAGTACCCCGGCCCAACTATTATGTGAAGCTGAAATAGAACCGCGTAAACTTGTAACCACTTTCTTTACCCTTGGGTATTGTTTCATAATTTGTTGAGACACCGAGCGATAATCTTCTGCAGTAAGTTTTCCTGAAGTAATATCAACATTTTCAGGTGCAATACCAAGTACCATCTCTGCATCTTCTTCATTACCAAAAACGATATCGCAACCTGCAACCAATTCCGGCATTATTTCTTTTGGAGTTTTACCATAATTCCACAGTTTTTTGCGGTAATTTAAATCAGTTGAAACAGTTATCCCCTTTTCGTTTGCTTTGGCAATGGCAATTTTTAATGTATCGGCAGCACTTTGCGAAATGGCAGGTGTAATTCCTGTCCAATGAAACCAATTTGCCCCCTCAAATACCCTGTCCCAGTCAATCATATCTGGTTTAATTTCAGAAACAGCCGAATGCGCCCTGTCGTAAACAACTTTTGAAGCCCTGCTTACAGCGCCTTTTTCAAGGAAATAAATGCCTAAGCGTTCGCCACCCCATACAATGTCATTAACTGCAACATTATACTTTCTTAATATAGAGACAGCACTTTCGCCAATATCATTTTTTGGAAGCCTCGTTACAAAACTTGCATCAATACCATAATTCGCCAATGATACAGCCACATTTGACTCTCCACCCCCAAAAGAAGCATCAAAACTCTGAGACTGACCAAAACGCTGGTATCCCGGTGTGGCCAACCGTAACATTATTTCTCCAAAAGTAACTACTTTCATTTTTTTGTGTATTGGTATATTTGAAATTAAAAATTTGTATCAGTAATAATCTATAACAATCGTTTCATCCGCGCTCTAATTAGAAACACTAATTCGCAACTTTTTTGATACTTACAGGATTGCTAATTTCTTTTGTAACCTGATCAAGGTATTTTTCAAAACCGGATTTACTGCTAAAATCCTTATTTGTTTTTTCCCATCCTGCTACAAAAAAGTATTCCGGTTCGCCAGCTACTTCCATTTTTGTAAAATATGTGTTGGTAATACCATTGCCCTCGTTAGCTGTTATACCATGACCTTTGAATGAGCTGTTTTCAACAAGTACTGCCATACCCAATGAATCTTTATTTTCGCTTTGCAGGTCATGAGTATAAAGTATATTATAATTATTATTTTCGGATGTATAAAAAGTGTCTGTGTGCAAATTAGTAATACCAGTTACCAGCTCTACACTATCCAGCTCTCCCGTCAGGAACAATTTGCTGCTATAAAAATATTTACCTTTCCACAGAGTTATTCTCTCAACGAGTTCATATTCTTTACCATTAACCATCCAGCCTTTATATCCCAAATCAAAAATTGCACGGATCGGCCCTTCTGTCAACTGCTTAAAATAAGCCGATTTGGTTTCGCCAAGGCGATACAGACTGTCCTTAACTGATAATGCAACAGCTCCTGAACCGAGTGAGTTTCCAACTTTTAATATATCCATCCCCCAATCCCCTAATTCATGATATGTCTTTTTACCGGGCAGCCCCACAGTATCAAGTACAGGTGTCTCAATAAGTTTCCCAAAAATATCCTTTCCGTTTCTGCTGTCCCAGTAAGAACGAAATCCTACTTTATCATTTTCCCATGCAACACCTTCCATTTGGTAAAGTACCGGAAAAGCTTGTGGCTTATGTGATGTATCACGCATTTCCTCCTTTATATTCTCAAAACTTCCATCAAAGTCAACATCTTTTCCTAAACGTATATTTGTATATTTTTGGAATTCAGGCAATTCATCATTTGAAACCAGAGTCATGCTAACTTGTGTTTTTTCATTTGCTTTCAAATCTAATACAAAAGCAATTTCCTTTATGTTTTCATCTAATGAATCAAGTTGAAATGGAATCCATCCACCTTGTGCATTTTTTAAAGCAATTGTTTGATTTTCTTTCTTTGTTTCCCATAATTCTAAAATATCAGAAACCGGAATAACAATTTGCGCATCTGTTATATCGATATTAGCATTATTGGTTACTGCAAATTTCACTTCTTTTGTATTGTTACATGCGAAGAATAGTATAGCGATTAACAATAAAAAAGTAGTATTAAAACGATTTATCTTCATGATATAGATTCTTGAGTTTCAGAATTTAATTTGAAAAGAAATGAAGCTGCCATAGGAATAACATTAGACAGCCTCATTTGAATTGTCTATGAAAAAAAACTAATCTTCGTTTGAAGGTTTGCCAATAGTAGCTAAAATACCACCATCGACATAAATAATTTGCCCATTTACAAAATCACTTGCTTTTGATGCCAGAAATACAGCCGCTCCTGCTAAATCTGAAGGGTCACCCCAACGGCCTGCCGGGGTTCTGTTTATGATAAATTCATTAAACGGGTGTCCGTCAACACGAATTGGCTCGGTTTGCGATGTTGCAAAATATCCCGGGCCGATACCATTTGTCTGAATATTATATTTTGCCCATTCGGTTGCCATATTTTTCGTAAGCATTTTTAAACCACCCTTGGCTGCTGCATAAGCTGAAACAGTATTTCTGCCCAACTCACTCATCATAGAGTTCATATTGATGATTTTTCCTGCCTTGCGCTCAATCATTTTTTTACCAACATATTTTGACATGATAAAAGGCCCAACTAAATCAACATTGATTACCTGCTCAAAATCAGCAGTTTCCATATCTTCCATCGGAATTCTCTTAATAATACCAGCATTGTTTACTAATATATCAATCGGCCCGACTTCTTTTTCAATTTTATCAACAAATTCTTTTACCTGTTCATCATTTGTAACATCAAAAAGATATGTGTGGACAGAAATTCCATTTGACAAATATTCCTTTTTTGCCTGATCAAGTTTTTCCATGGAAACATCATTAATGATAATTTCCGCACCTGCTGATGCCAAACCTGTAGCAATAGCCATTCCTAAACCGTGAGTTCCACCTGTTACCAGTGCTCTTTTATTATGCAAATTAAATAAATCCATAATCCAAATTATTTTAAATCTTTTATTTCACTAATATTCATATCGCCATAATCAAGGTTTTCACCAGCCATTCCCCAAATAAAAATATAGTTAGAAGTTCCTGCTCCTGAGTGGATAGACCACGAAGGTGAAATTACTGCTTCATTGTTTTTCATCCATAGATGCCTTGTTTCCTTTGGCTCACCCATTAAATGCAACAATGCCTGATCCTCAGGAAGGTCAAAATAGAAATAGACTTCCATACGACGGTTATGCGTGTGTGCCGGCATAGTATTCCAAACACTGCCTTTCTTTAATTCAGTCATACCCATTTGTAATTGGCATGTTTTTACCACGCTATTTACAATCAGTTTGTTAATAACTCTGTGGTTTGCAGTTTCCAAAGCACCAAGCTCTACAATTTCCGCTTCTTTTGCCGTTACTTTTTTGTTAGGATAAGATGTATGTGCCGGAGTAGAATTTAAATAAAAATTTGTATCCCCTTTAAAGGTCACTTCTTTAACACCACTACCTACATATAAGGCTTCTTTATAGCTCAACTCAACATCTTCACCATCAAGGGTTACAATCCCGTTGTTTTTGCCAACATTGATTATTCCAAGCTCTCTTCTCTGCAAAAAGAATTCAGATTTAAGGGGCTCAATTGTTTCCAGTTTCAATGAAGATTTTCCCGGTTTTGCACCACCTGTAATAAACCTGTCGTAAAGCGAATATACGAGGTTAATATTACCTTCTTCAAATAAATTGCTTACAAGATATTCCTTATTGATTCGCTCCGTATCGTAGCTTTTAAAATCTTCAGGGTGCGAAGCATATCTTAATTCATAATTAACTGCCATTTGTATAATTTTAAATGAATATTTTTAATACAATCGATTGGCAAAATAAACAAAACTTTTGCTTATATCCAATTATTTTCAATTAAATTATTAGTGATTTATATCACAAAAGGAATCATGCAGCTAATTATCCAGCTATATCATGCAAATTATATCGGAATATAAAAATCAATAAAAGAGTATAATCCTTTATGAAAACAGAGAAATTGCCCCCTAAAAAATTTCCTTTACGGCAAATTTATCCAGGGAAGCTTCTGACTTGCTACTTTTTACAGAAGACCCTCTTACTATTAATCTTGTCCTAACCACCACGGTTTGTCTTGAAAGGTAATCATCATTACTTTCAATGGAATCCAGCAACATTCGGGCAGCTTTTCTGCCCATTTCATAACTATGCTGATCAACGGTGGTAAGTTCAGGTTTAATAATACTTGAAGCGGGCTCATTACTAAAACCCGTAATAGCCATATCTTCAGGAACTTTCACATCAGTGTTAGCATCAAGGTATTTCATAATTGCTAATGCAGTAACATCATTGGCACAAACAATACCATCAGGTAAAGGATCAGAACTTTCAACCAGTTTTTCAATAAAATTTATTGCCTGATCAGGTAGCAGAGGAATACTGTGTACCATTTCTTCCTTAAAAGGTAAGTTGTATTTTGTTATCGCCTCTTTGAAACCCTGTAGTCTTTTTTTGTATATAACCGCATCCTGGTTTCCGGTTAAATGGATCAGGTTTTTAAAACCGTTCTTAATTAGATGTTCTGTGATGGTAAAAGCCGCATTTCGGTCTTCAATAATCACTTTATTTATCCTTGCATTTTCATAATACCTGTCAAAAAGGACTACCGGAATTTCATTGTCTAAAAATATATTCAAATGTTCACCACTGGGTGTACCTAGAGTAGGAGAAAGGAGTAAACCATCAATCCTGCTCATGAACATTCCTTCAATAATGTGCTTTTCTTTCTCAAAGTCATCATTGGATTGGGCAATAATAACCCTATAGTTTTTATCTGCAGCAGCCTGTTCAATTCCATCAATTGCTTCTGAGAAAAAATGTCTTGAAATGAATGGAACAACCACGCCAATGGTCATTGTTTTATTGGTTCTGAGATTTGATGCAAGTAAGTTTCTCTGATAACCAAGTTCTTTGGCTAAATCTAAGACCTTTTTCTTAGTAATTACCCCAACCCTTGAACTATCATTAAGTGCTCTTGATACTGTAGAACTATCAATATTTAGAATTCTGGCTAAATCGTGTATGGTTACTTTTTTTTTCAAGTTTGCAAAATTAGAAATTTATATCAAAATTTATATAATTATTATAAGTTTATAGTTCTTTCCATCTTAAAAGAGCTTCTAAATAGTAATAATCAGCATAGTTTAATGCATTACTAACATCCTCTCCTGTATGAATGTTTCCAACAGATTTGGTTAACAAAAACCCACTATTCCCACCTTTTGAAGCCAAATAATCAGTCGAAGAAAGCTTCCTCAGTATTTTTTCAGCATAATTAATATAATTATTTCTATTTTCAACATCAAATTGCTGTAGTTCCAACAATGCAGAAGCAGTAATAGCAGCCGCTGATGCATCTCGCGGAGCATCCGGTATTTTAGGGTCATCATAGTCCCAGTAAGGGATATTATCAGCCGGTATTTTTTTATTATTTATAATATAATTTGCAATAGCTATTGCCTGCTTCAAAAAATCCTTATTACCCGTATTCCTATAAGTTTCTGTAAAGCCATATAAACCCCAAGCCTGACCACGTGCCCATGATGTTTCATGCGCAAAACCCTGCCCTGTATGTTTATGCAAAACATTTCCGGTTTCGTGATCATAATCTATAATATGATAGCTGCTGAAATCCTCCCTGAAATGATTTTTTATCGTACTGTAAGAATGAGTAACTGCAATTTCACTAAAACTGCTATCGCCGGAAAATCCTGTTGCTTTAAAAAGCAGATCAAGGTTCATCATATTGTCAATTATTACCGGCATGTCCCATCCCTTTTCAGCAATCCAACCAGCATTTGTATCCCAAGACTGAATAACTTTTGCCACCGGGCGATAACGGGTGCTTAATGATTTAGCGGCTTCTATAACGACTTCTTTATATTTTGAATTTTCTGTCAAACGATAAGCATGTCCATAACTGCAGCCAATCATAAACCCTACGTCATGGTTCCATTTAATGTACTGGGCTGAATCCAAAGCCTCGGTAAACTTAACGGCTTGCGATTTCCAATATTCTTTACCTGTAAATTGATACAAATACCACAGAGAACCTGGGAAAAACCCACTTGTCCAATCTTCTTTGGGAATAAAAACAATAGATCCATCTCCTTTTAATGTTCTGGGCATCCATAATTGTTTCTTGCTTTCAGCACTATCAATAAGAATTTTAAACTGACTTTCGGCTAAGTCAAAAACTGAATTAATAAGGCTGTCTTTTTCTGTTTGTTTTTGCTCATTTTCTTTAGACTGTCTATTACTACAGGCTGAAAAAGCTGTAATTAAAATAAGCAAGTAATATATTTTATTCATTTTTAAAATCGTTTTTTTTGACCTTCATGTTTGCGCACAAATATACAATCGATTGTATTAATTTCAAACTATTCTATAAATTATTTTTAAATCCATGATATAATATAACTTTCATAGTGCCTAATCAATTATTTACTTACGGGCTAACCCGTAAGTAATGTTGCTATTTTATAATCGTTAATATATTTTATTGCTAAAAACATCATACTTAAAATGACACTTGAATTATACATTTTTTTTAAATCCTATTCTGCTATTTGCACTTCAGACTCTTCTCTCCTTTGCTTAAGATCAAGTTCAATATCATCCATGGTTTTATTATCAAGCTTGTAAAAACTCATTACAGCTGAGACAAGAAAACTACCTGCGGCAGGAATTAAACTCATCATAAGAAT
>JBDLJL010000070.1:0-24921 GCA_039714415.1 Bacteroidota bacterium | reverse complement strand
AGGGTTCACATTGCTATTCCTTATGTACCATGGGTTTTACCCATGGTTATTCAAATTTAACCACTTCGTGGTTATTATTACAGTTAAAATATTTAAAAATCCTGAAAGGATTTAATATAAATAACCGCGGGTGTAACCCGTGGTATGATAATAATAGCTGACACAACACTGAAAGTGTTGAATATTCAGTGTTTTTAAACCCAATTGCCCTGGATCGTACATCCATAAAATTTAATGTTCAGGTTTTTATATACGCTGATTTTATGATCATTTTGTAGTGTCAGTTAAATATCATGGATATTTTATGTTTTTAATAAATTAGATATGTTTCCTAAGCAAAAACTTCCCTAAATTAATCAATTTTGATTAAATTCACAGCTTGAAATTAAATTACATCGTTATGCAAAATTATTTATACCTAATTTCTTTTGTGTTGCTTTTGAACATGAGTGGCATAACACTTAAATCCCAAGAAAATAATATTTCAACTTTGAGTATTGAACAAATAATGCAGGGTTCAAAGTTTGTTGGGAATTTACCTGATAACATTGAATGGGCGGATAACAGCAAGCAGTTCTATTTCTACTGGAATCCAGAGAATGCTTTTAGTGATTCACTATATTCATACGATATTGAGACCGGGGAAACTCAAAAAGTTGATTTTGAAACCGAATGGGAACTACCTTCACGAGGAGTTTATAATGCAGATAGGACAAAAAAAGTATATTCCAAAAATGGTGATGTTTTTTATATAGATTTTACAAATAATAAAAAAATACAAGTAACCAATACGGTAGATTGGGAAAGCAGTGCTAAATTTATTCAGAACGGTCATAAAATTGCTTTTCGTTTAAATAAAAATATTTACACATGGGTAATTGAAAATGGTAAAATTGAGCAGCTTACAAACTTTGTAACAGGATTTGAATCCACGAAAAGTGAAGTCCTTTCTGATCCAAAAGAACGTTGGTTGTATGAAGATCAATTGAGGCTTTCTTCTGTTTTGGCCGGGAAAAAAGAAAAAAGAGATGCTGGTAAAAAATTAAAGGAAAAAGAAAAACTAAAAAGACCTTTGCCCATTTATCTGTCAGGCAAAAGGATGATGTGGGCAGATTTAAGCCCCGACGGAAATTATGTGAGCTATTTGTTGGTAAGAAGGAACAAAACAAAACGTACAGATGTGCCAAATTATGTTACAGAGTCAGGATATACCGAAAATATTAATGCGCGATCTAAAGTAGGTCAAAAGCCGGCAAAATATTCCTTTTTTATTTATAACAGGAAATTAAGAAAAACAACTGAAGTAGATTTGAAAACTCTTGAAGGCTACGATTATATTCCTGAATTTACACAAGATTATCCTGATAAAAAATATGAAAACAAAGACCGGATTTCAAGTATTAATGGACCTTACTGGAGTAGCGATGGTAAAAATGCTTTTATAGAAGTTCGTTCAAATGACCATAAAGACAGATGGATTGCTCTGGTTAATTTTGAAGAAGCTTCTGTGAGAACACTTGAACATCAGCATGATGAAGCATGGATAGCCGGGCCTGGTATAGGCTGGTTCTCAAGAGTTGAAATGGGATGGATGCCTGATAATAAAAGAATATGGTTTAAATCTGAAGAAACGGGATATGCACATTTATATGTTTTAAACATTAAAAATGAGAAAAAGAAAGCACTTACCAAAGGTAAGTTTGAAGTTTATAATCCTCGAATTTCAAATGATAAAAAGTATTGGTATTTTTCATCTAACCAAACATATACAGGAGACAGACAGCTTTATTGGATGTCACTTGATGGGGGTAAATCAGAGCAAATTACAAATATGATGGGTAATAATGAT
Source organism: Bacteroidota bacterium (assembly GCA_039714415.1). Lineage (GTDB taxonomy): Bacteria > Bacteroidota > Bacteroidia > Bacteroidales > NBLH01 > NBLH01. The sequence continues at coordinate 23,072 of JBDLJL010000070.1, read as the reverse complement.
GTACGTATTTCACCAGATGAAAAGTATATTGCTATTCGCTATTCTTATTCAAATAAACCCTGGGAAGTTTATCTAATGAAGAATCCGGTGGTTTCCGGAAATGAAGAAGAAGCAAAACAAATTACCCATTCAACAACAAATGATTTTAAAAGCTATAAGTGGCGTGATCCACATAATATAACCTTTAAAGCTGAAGATGGGGCTAATGTTCATGCCCGGTTATATGTTCCCGAAAGCAATGTGAAAAATAATGCGGCGGTAATTTTTGTACATGGTGCCGGTTATTTGCAAAATGCGCATAAGTGGTGGAGTGATTATTATCGTGAATATATGTTCCATAATATTTTGGTTGATAATGGCTATACTGTTTTGGATATTGACTATCGTGCAAGTTCAGGTTACGGTCGTGATTGGCGAACATCCATTTACCGTCACATGGGTGGCAAAGATTTGTCAGACCAGGTTGATGGTGCAAATTATTTGATAAAAGGTCATGGAATAGATCCTGAAAAAGTGGGAATTTACGGCGGGTCTTATGGTGGTTTTATTACTTTAATGGCCATGTTTAAAGCCCCTGAAACTTTTAAAGCAGGTGCTGCTATTCGCTCAGTAACTGATTGGTCACATTATCATCATTATTATACTTCGCCCATTTTGAATACACCTGTTGCTGATAGTTTAGCATATGTTCGCAGTTCACCAATGTATTACGCAGAGGGTTTGGAAGGGCATTTGTTAATTTTGCATGGTATGATCGATGATAATGTGCAATTTCAGGATGTAGTCAGATTATCACAACGCTTAATTGAATTGGGTAAGAAAAATTGGGAAATGGCTATTTATCCGGTGGAACGCCATGGCTTTACAGAACCAAGTAGTTGGACAGATGAATATACACGAATATTCAATTTGTTTCAAAAACAGCTAAATAAAAAAGAGTAATCAAACGAATATTAAGTTAAACAATAAAATATACCTATTCCCCATTTAATTAACCCAATTATTGAAAAAAATAAGCCTAAGTATTTAAATTAATATTATTTTTATCCTTGATTAAAAAAGGTAAATTTATTGGAGTGTAACTTAAAAATTAACAAAATGAGATTATTAAAAATTACAATTATTTTTTTCTTTATTGTATTTGGGGGATTACAGATAAATGCACAAGCAAAATGGTCACTTACAAAATGTATTGACTATTCATTGGAACATAATATACAGGTAAAACAAATTACTTTAAGGGCAGAATCCGGTAAAGCAAATTTGCAACAATCGAAAGCAGCTATTTACCCAAATTTAAATGTTTCTGTTTCAGATGCTTTTCAGTTTGGTTGGACAATTGACCCCTATACAAATGACTTTACAAGTGAAAATATTCAGTCATTTAGTGCTTCGGCAAACAGTACTGTAACATTATTTAATGGCTTACGTCAATACAATACAACTCAACAAAATAAATATACATACATGTCATATCTGCAGGAAGTAGATGAAGTTAAGAACTCAATTAGTATGCAAGTAGCTACAGCTTATCTTCAAATTCTTTTTGACAAAGAGTTGCTTGAGGTGTCCGGGCGTCAAATGGATATTACCCGGGATCAGGTAAACCGGACAAAGATTTTGGTTGAGGCGGGTAGTCTTGCTAAAGGGAATTTGTTGGAAATACAGGCCCAATTGGCTAATGAAGAAGTAGCTTTTATTAATGCGGAAAATAGTATTAAAACTTCGTATCTTAATTTAACACAGTTACTGGAATTGGATTCAGTTGATAATTTTGAAATTGAGATTCCTGAAATTGAAGATCCTTCGGAAGAACTTATTTTGGAACCTGTTGGTGATATTTTTAACAAATCAACAAATTTACCCAGGGTTAAAAAAGAGGAACTTAATTTGGAAAGTTCAGAAAGTGCATTAAAAGTTGCTAAAGGCGGTTATTACCCTACTGTATATTTAAGGGCTTCATATGGTTCGGGTTATTCCAGTCTAAGCCCTTTTGATTATAGTGATCAGATAGTAGATAATAGAAGTTGGTCTTTTGTTGCCGGAATAAATATTCCAATTTTTAATAACTTAATTGTAAAAACTACAGTTACTAATTCAGAATTGAACCTTGAAAACTCAAAATATCAGCTTCAACTGTCAAAAAATAATTTGTATAAAGAGATTCAACAAGCCAGGAATTCTTCTGTTGCTGCACTGGCAGCATTTAAAGCTAGCAAAAAAGCAGTTGATGCTCAGCAGGAATCATTCTCATATACAAAACAAAAATTTGACCTGGGATTAGTAAACTCAGTTGATTATAACACAGCAAAAAATCAACTTACAAAATCAGAATCTGATATGGTACAGGCAAAATATGATTTTATTTTCAGGGTTAATATCCTGAATTTTTATCAGGGAATTCCGTTCCAGTTGTAGGAATATAGTTTCAAGTTTCAGGGGGCAAGTTTCAAGTTTCAAGGGAAAAGGATTCAAGGAAAGAAAAAGGTTCAAGTTGGGCAAGGTTCAAGTATCAAAGGAAAAGATTAGATATTAAAATAAATAACGAGGTTTTAAAATTAAGAATGGAAACAGTAAAAAGGTTTGAAGATTTGATAGTTTGGCAGAAGTCAAGAATACTTGCCAAGGAAATTTTTTTGCTTTCCTGGGTGCATCAAATAAAAAAGGATTATGGGCTTAGACAATAAATATTGAATTCGAGTTGATCAATTCCGGATAATATAGCAGAAGGCTTTGAAAGAGATGGTAATAAAGAGTACAAGCAATTTTTGTCTATTGCCAAAGATCCTGCAGGTGGGCTACGTTCCCAGCTTTATAGAATTTCGGACAGGAACATTTTAAATAAAGGTGAACATCAAAAACTACATGATTTGGTAGTGGAAGTAAGTAAAATGTTGAGTAGAATGATAAGTAACAATAGTTCGGTGAATTTCTATAAATACCTATATGTCAGATTATTAAAAACTAATAGCAGCGTAGGTTAATAGGTTAATAATCAAATCTTTGCGGCTTTGCGCGAAACAAAAATTTAACGAAGTGTTGAAGTAATTTAAATAAAAATATTTATGCTGGTAGAAAATATAAAAGTGAGGCTACTCCGAAAAGTGTTTATCGCAGATTTTCAGCAACTTCCTATCCTGACCCTAAAGGGCGAAGTCGCTGAAAATAAGGACTCCCTTTTAGGATTTGGTGTCAAAACTGATTTTCAAATTCCACCTTATGCTCCTTTTCGGAGTGATCTCAAAAGTGCATAGTTGGAACTTGAACCTTTGAACTAAATAAGTATATTATTAAATAACAACATAAACTCATGAAAAAATCAGGTGCCTATTTAACCGTTTATGCCCTTGAACAAATTGGGGTGCGGAAAACTTTTGGAATACCGGGAGTTCATAATACCGAAATTTATAATCAATTGAATAGGTCACCCCATATTGAGCCTGTTTTGGTTACCCATGAGGGGGCAGGAGCCTATATGGCTGATGCAGTTTCACGAACTTCAAAAAGTATAGGTACTATGGTTATTGTACCTGCTGCCGGAATGACCCATGCATTAAGTGGGATTAGTGAAGCATACTTTGATGGAATACCCATGTTAATTATTTCAGGTGGGACTCGGAAGGATACAGGTAAAAGCTATCAGTTGAACCAATTGGATATGGGGAAAATTCTGGATAGCATAATAAAAAAATATTATCTGGTAAAAAAGCACTCAGATATCATTCCAAGTATTTTTGATGCCTATAAAATAGCGATGGAAGGTGAACCAGGGCCCGTTTTTGTTGAAATCCCACTTGAATTACAAATATTGAGTGAAAATGTTGGGACTTTATCTAAATTTGAGGGGCTAAGTAAGCCTAAATTTAATGATATTGTGCCGGAAAAGAAAAAAAAAGCACTTTCTGCTTTAACTGTAGATGATTTATCAGAGGAAAACCCTATCCAGAAAACTGTGGATTTATTGTTGAAGGCCAAAAATCCGGGACTTTATGTGGGTTGGGGGGCTGTGGATGCTTTTGATGAAACTAAAAGAATAGCGGAGTTGCTTGGTGCACCTGTTTCGACTACTCTTCAAGGGCTAAGCGCTTTTCCAGCAAATCACCCCTTACATACGAGCATTGGTTATGGACCTGCTGCAACACCGGTAGGACAAAATGCATTTAAAGATTGTGATTGTTTATTGGCAGTGGGTGTACGTTTTTCAGAACTGGCAACGGGAAGTTATGGCTTACAAACACCGACAGACCTGATACATGTGGATATTAATTCCGAGGTTTTTAATAAAAATTATAGTGCAAAAATTACTTTGGAGGGTGATGCAAAGCATGTTTTAAAGGGAATAATTCAAGAATTTGAATCACGTGGCAGAAAAGAACCTGCAAACTATTCCGTTTTAGCTGAAAGTATAAAAAAGGATAAAGAAGGCTGCCGAAATTCTTGGTTAAAAAAGGCAAATGAACATTTAGTTTCTCCTGGCTTCTTTTTCAATGCTCTACGTAGTTCGTTAAGTGATGAAGCTTTTGTTGTTACTGATGACGGGGATCATACATTTTTAACTGCTGAATTATTCCCGGTACATAAGCCCCGGCATTTCATCTGTCCTACAGATTTTAATTGCATGGGCTATGGTGTACCAGCAGCTATTGCAACAAAATTAATAAACAAAACAAACCAGGTTGTTGGAATTGTTAGCGACGCAGCCTTTATGATGACCGGTTTGGAATTGGTAACAGCTTTCACACATAAGTTGGGCCTAATTATATTTGTTTTTCATGATGGTGAATTGGGTCAGATATCACAATCTCAGGAGGTTTCTTCAAATCAAAAAACGGAATCCATTATTGGTGAAATTAAGATAAAAGGAATTGCAGATGCTATTCATGCAAAATATCTTCAAATATTGAATGACGTCGATATAAATGGGGCGCTGAAAGATGCCATGGAATTTGCTCAAAAAAGAGAAAATGTTATTGTTGATGTAAATGTTGATTATTCGAGAAAAACACTTTTATCCTCAGAGGTTGTAAAAACAAAGCTGAGCCGGTTTTCAATTTCAGAAAAAATAAAAATGTTGCTCAAGGCCGGTAAAAAGCATATTGTGGGGTAAACGAAATAGAGAAATTTAGTTTTTAAAAATTAAAAAAAATAGGATAACCTAGTTGACTAAGCTCGGTGCTTAAAAGGAAAGGCCGTGAAAAATATTTTTTACGGCCTTTTTACTTTATTATTAATACTATACTTTACTCACCAAAGAAATAACTTACCGATACAGAAATAACTCTATTTGATAATTTAAAATCTTTTGGGTCATAATCACCATAACCATCAGCACTAATGCCTGGTGTTAGGTTTCCTAATCCAAGAGAATAACCAGCATTAATTAAAATTGGCCCTACAGTATAACCAACACCAAAATTTAACCCATAATCAAGCGCACTATAAAAATCATCATCACTGTCTATGTCTTCTTGTGACAGGTCGCCAAATGCTGGCTTAAACAGAAATTCATCTGCATCCTTATATTCGCCAGTACCATCTGAATAAGTAAAGTCCCATTTATTTTTACCACCTATTCCAAATGCTACATAAGGGCCTGCATAAATTTGAAAAGCGTCCATTTTATAAGCAAAATGGATAGGGATTTCAAGATAGTTAAAGGATACTTTATCGTATCCATCAATTGATTCTCCTGCCTGTATATCATATTCTTCTTCAAGATCATATTTAAACCCTTTACTTGTATATACTAAACCTGTTTGAATACTCATTGCCTCACTTAGCTCATAATCAGCTGTTAAGCCGAAGTTGAAACCAAGGTTCATTTTGGCGGCAGACTCCCAACTACTCTCTTTGAAACTTTGAGCAATATTATTCATGTTCAGCCCGGCTTTTACACCAAATTTTACTTGAGCTTGAGTTTGCAAACTAAAAAATGCAAAAGCCACTACTAATAAAAATTTTAAATTTTTCATACAAAGTTTAATTAATAAATAGTACCTACTCTTATAAGGATTTTCGGTTTACTCCTTTTTTTAGAAATTTGTTATTCGTAATTATATATGTTAAACGAAGAGTTTTAATTTTTGATTATTAAATGTTTAAGATTGCTATAATGTTAAATTTAATCAATACAAAAATATAATACAAATGTAATTTCACAAGTAAAATGAACTAAATGTAGTAACTGGTAGGATTTAGTCCATAACTGGCAAACATATTAATGTATTTTAATTTCTTTATATCGTTTTAAAAATCTGTAATTGGCAGATATTCAGATCTGTAACAAAATGATTTATTGTTATCAAAAAAATCAAAGCACTTAAATCAAAAAATAATATTTCAGAGTCTAATTTTCTTTGACTCGGTTGGCATGTAAAGAGCTATTATTGATATGTTTTTTGTGATTAGTTTTTATTGTCTTATTGTTTATCTTTTAAATAATGAATCTGCTACGAAAAGTAAAAAAAAAGTAATGTAGTCATTCGATTAATACTTCTGGTTCAGAATGGCATGGATATTTTTGTACCTTTGTGCCTAATAATTTTCACCATTAAGTCACAAAGGTTTTAAGAACGACGAAGCCCTCACTGCAGGTAATCATAAAATTAATTTATTAACGCTATATTCAAATACAGCCCGAAGAATAATTTGTAAGAAATAGATTGTCAGACTGATTGAATCTTAGTGTTTTGCAAAATACATACAATCATTAATCCTTTATGCTGATATCTGCACCTTAAATCCTTCTTTTTCCAGTTTATCACTTATTTGTTTAAGCTCTTCAAAACTAACTTTTACCAAATCAGGGCTTGGTGTATCACGTGCAATGGTGTAAATCATAATCATTTGTGGGTTAAGCTCTTTAACCAATTTTAACCATGCATTATATTCTTTTTCCGTGGTATTGTTAACAATCTGCCCTTCATATTTACCTTTAACAAACATAGTTTGCAAGGTGAATTTCCCTTCAAAGCGTTTCATGTTTTCTACCACATTTTCAATCCGGTAAAAACCTTGAGGCTTATTAAGAAGTTCAACCGTCTCAGGAAATGCAGAATCAAGCTTTAGTATATTGTCTTCAACTTTCTTTAGCGCATTTACAATTTTATCTTTGTGAATTTGCGTAGCATTGGAAAGAACAGCAATTCTTGCATTAGGAAAATATTTGTCTCTAAGTAGGATTGTATCTTCAATTATTTCAGCAAATTCTGGGTGCATGGTCGGTTCACCATTTCCGGCATATGTTATTACGTCCAATGCTTTGTTTCCGGTCTTCATTTCAGACAAAAACTCATCAAGTTTTTGTTTTACCACCTCTCTTGGGTGCCAATTAGGTTGCAATTTATTTTTGCCGGGTGTCCATCCACATTCACAGTAAATACAGTTGAAATTGCATAGTTTTGAATCTGTTGGAAGTAAATTTATACCTAAAGAAATACCCAGCCTTCTGCTTTTTACCGGGCCAAATATGATTCTATCGAAAAGGAAAGTCCCCATGTTTTGTTATTTATTAAAATGGGTGCAAATGTATAGAAAATTGATGAAAATTAAAGTTTGTTGTGTTCTAATTGGTGAAAAAGGCGAAGTTTAAGACTGAGGCTAAGGGAGCATGTTTTAAGTGCCTTGGCTATTTGTGCTTTAGCGTCTCACGGCTTGTACTTGTACGAATTCTAAATTTACATTACTATTAAATTAATATAAAAACTTGTTTGTCAAATAAAATGATTATAAATTTATGCAAAATTTAAAAATTCAGGCTTATGTTTAGTTCAAAAGTATATAGCAATCGCAGAAATAGCTTAAAACAGAAAATTGGCAATGGGATATTATTTATGCCCGGTAATTTGGAAGCATCATTTAATTATCTTGCTAATACTTATCATTTTAGACAGGACAGTACTTTCTTATACTTTTTTGGTCTTAACCAACCTGATTTAGCAGCTATTATTGATGTAGATTCCGGAAAAGATTATCTTTTTGGCAATGATGTTGATATGGATGATATCATATGGATGGGTCCTCAACCAAGTATGAAAGAAAGGGCATCGAAAGTAGGTGTTGAGAATACAGCCCCCATGAAAGAATTGTCTGAAATGCTTTTGGGTGCTTTAAAAAAAGGGCGAAAAATTCATATCCTGCCTACTTATCGTGGCGATACGGTAATTCAAATAGCTAACTTTCTGAATATTAATCATAACAAGGTTAAGGATTTTGTTTCCAAAGAATTTATCAAAGCCGTTGTTTCTTTACGTGAAATTAAAGATGATTATGAAATAGCTGAAATTGAAAAAGCCGTGGCTGTGGCCTATGATATGCATACCACAGCCATGAAAATGGCAATGCCCGGAACTATCGAACAGGAAATTGCCGGCAGAATAGAAGGTATTTCAATATCAGGTGGCGGACCGGTTTCTTTCCCTATTATTTTGAGTGTACATGGAGAAACCCTTCACAATCATTATCATAACAATGTGTTGGAGCTTGGGCAAATGATGGTTACCGATGCCGGCTGTGAAACATCAATGGGATATGCAAGTGATATTACCAGGACTACTCCTGTTGGAGGGAAATTTAACCAAGTCCAGAAGGAAATCTATGAAATTGTACTCAAAGCAAATATGGAAGCTATAAAAAATAGTAAGCCTGGTGTTTTATATAGGGATATGCATTTTCTTGCAGCTAAAACAATTGCTAGTGGGTTGAAAGACCTAGGGTTGATGAAAGGGAATATTGATGATGCTGTTCAACAAGGGGCACATGCGTTGTTTATGCCTCATGGCCTGGGCCATCAAATGGGGCTGGATGTTCATGATATGGAAAGTTTTGGTGAAAATTATGTGGGTTATGATGAGGAAGTTCAGAGAAGTGAACAATTTGGCCTGGCATTTTTGCGATTGGGCAAAAGGTTGAAGAAAGGCCTTGTGTTAACCGATGAACCGGGAATTTATTTTATTCCGGCATTAATTGACCTATGGAAAAGTGAAAATAAGTTCACAGACTTTATAAATTATGATAAACTTGAAGGGTACAAAGATTTTGGAGGTATCCGAATTGAAGATGATTTATTGATTACTGATACCGGTTGTAGGGTTTTGGGTAAGCCAATTCCAAAAACAGTTGATGAAATAGAAAATATAACTTGAGATGCTTAAAATAAACATACGAAATAAAGAATATTCAGTGAACTTTAAACAAAATGGCGAGTTAACAGGTCAGGTTGATGGAGAGGATTTTGCGCTGGATATTATTAAAAAGGATGATGTGAGTTATCATTTAATAAAAGATAATAAATCATACAATGTCGAAATTGTTGAGTTAGATAGCGAGGAAAAAACAGTAAATGTGAAAATCAATGGGGTGCCTTATTCAGGCAAAGCATTTAGTGAGATGGATTTACTATTAAAAGAGATGGGGATGGATAATCTTTCCACAAAAAAACTTAAAGAGCTTAAAGCTCCAATGCCGGGCTTGGTGTTGGATGTGCTGGTGAATGAAGGAGATGAGGTTAATGAAAATGATAAGTTGGTAGTGTTGGAAGCAATGAAAATGGAAAATAATCTTAAAGCTGAATCAAGAGGGAAAGTAAAAAGTATTAACTGTTCAAAAGGTCAGGCGGTTGAAAAGAATGAAGTATTAATTGTTTTCGAATAGTGAAAAATGAATAATGTCTATTGATTATTGAATATTTTGTAGTCAATTCCTCAATAATCAATAGACAATTTACTTTTTATTCATTAAAGAATAAGCATTGCATCACCATAGGTGCCAAACTTATATTTTTCCTTTTTAGCTACTTCATAGGCTTCAAACAGAAAATCATATCCTGCAAAAGCAGCTGCTGTCATTACCAGGGTTGTTAACGGCAATTGAAAGTTTGTGATCATACTGGTTGGTACACTGAAATCATATGGTGGAAAAATAAATTTATTAGTCCAACCATCAAAAGGTTTTAATTCACCATGAGTAGAAACAGAGCTCTCCAAAGTTCTGATTACGGTGGTTCCAACTGCACAAATCTGACGTTTATGTGTTTTAGCTTTATTAACCATGTCTACAGCCTCAGGTGATATAAAAATTTCTTCTGAGTCCATTTTATGCTTGGTCAGATCTTCAACTTCTACACCTCTGAAATTTCCAAGACCTGCATGTAAAGTAATAAAAGCAAACTCAACACCTTTAATTTCAAGGCGTTTCATTAACTGTTTACTAAAATGCATCCCCGCTGTGGGAGCAGCAACTGCACCAATATGCTTTGCAAAAATAGTTTGGTATCTGTCACTATCTTCAGGTTCAACTTCCCGATTAATAAACTTGGGTAATGGAGTTTGACCAAGTTTATAAAGCACATCTTTAAATTCATCGTAAGGGCCGTCATATAAAAAACGTAAAGTACGTCCACGTGAAGTAGTGTTGTCAATAACTTCAGCAACCAAAAGGTCATTTTCCCCAAAGTACAATTTATTCCCAATACGGATTTTACGTGCAGGATCAACTAAAACATCCCATAAACGTTGTTCAGTGCTTAATTCCCTTAACAGGAATACTTCAATTTTTGCCCCTGTTTTTTCTTTATTCCCGTAAAGTCTTGCAGGGAATACCTTTGTGTCATTAAAAACGAATACATCTCTATCGGTATAATAATCAAGGATATCTTTAAATACCTTGTGCTCAATTTTACCTGTTTCCCTGTTTATTACCATCAACCGCGACTCATCCCTTTCTTTAGCCGGATGTGTGGCTATTAGTTCTTTTGGTACGTCAAACCTGAATTTTGACAACTTCATGAATTCTTATTTTGAGTGTGAAACAATATTATTATCTTTTATTTTTTCCAGACTGTCTATTCTGGCTTTAAAATCATCAATTGACATGGCATCATTTACCATGAATTCTCCAATGATTGTGCGTCTTAAACCAATTAAGTATCCGCCAGATTTTAGCCTTTCACCAATATCCCTTGCCAATGCCCTTATATAGGTTCCTTTTCCACATCTTATTCTTATTTTTAGTTCGGGCAAACTAAATTTTAAAATCTCAATTTCTTTAATTTCAATCACAGAAGGTTTTAGTTCAATATCTATGCCCTTTCGTGCTTTTTTATAAGCTCTTTGCCCATTAACTCTTTTAGCAGAAAATGCAGGGGGTACCTGTTCCTGTTTTCCTATAAAACTTTTAAGTACTTCGTCTATTAAATTAGCTGTAATATGATCAGTGGGATATTCTTTGTCAACAACTGTTTCTGTGTCAAATGAAGGTGTTGTTGCCCCAAGGAGGATATCAGCAATATATTCTTTTTCGCCAGCTTGAAATTTTTCTATTTCTTTTGTTTTTTTTCCGGTACAAACAATTAACAGACCTGTTGCTTTTGGATCAAGCGTTCCTGCATGTCCAACTTTTATTTTTTTTGTGTCCAAAAAACGCCTGATAGAAGCCCTTATTTTTCGCACAACATCAAAGGATGTCCAATTCAATGGTTTATCAAATAATAAAACTTCTCCTTCTGTGAAATGAAAACCGGGATCCGGGAATTTGGTCATATAAAATCAGGAAATAATAGTTCTAACTTTCTTTATGTTAATCAGCTAATACTTTTGTTAAAATATTATCTGCAAATTATGTAAGCCTGCAAAGGTAATAAAAATATAACTTTCTCTAAAATAAATCTGCATTTTTCCAAAATTATTCGTAATTTTCTGAAAAATAAAACCAAAATAATGACTAAAAATCGTAAACAAATAATAATTTGTAAGGAACTAATAAACTTTAGTCCTGATAATTCGCGCGTAATCACTAAGTTTTTTACACCCGGAAATAATAATCGTATTTATAATATCATTAGCCGAGTATTAACACTTTCTGAAGACCAGTTGAAATCAGTTTTAAATGAAACCATTAATCGTTTTCAAAACCGGCATCGTGATGTAAAAAGGATTTTTAAAACCAATTTCGACAAAATTAACATTGAGGGTGATTTGTCTATGCTTGCCCTAGAGCAGAAACTACTTATTGGTGCTTATTTTACAATGGAATATTCAATTGAATCGGCTGCACTTTTTAACCCATCAATTGTTCCTGATCCGGAACAACGAGGAGCAAAAAAAGGGGGACTTAAGGTAATAATTAGTTTCAGGGCAGTTGGTGAAGGTCATATTTCATCAATTGTTTTTAGGAAAGGATTAATTAATGCATCAGGGAATTTATCTATTGATACAAAGAGTGCCATGGTTGAAAAGGCCAGGATTATCCCTAACCATACGTACAATAAATCTGGTTTTATATCTAAATTAATTGAAATTAAGAGTTACGACCTGGTAAAAGAAATATTTGACAATCTGTTGGACAAGTTTACTTATACTGAACTGATGGAAAGTATTGAACGTTTCAAAAAGAAAAAAGAAAAGAAAAAAAGAAAAAAAGTGAGTGAAAAACCTTCCAGGTTTATACAAACAGTTGAGGTTTTAAAATTATTGGCTGATTCTACTTATAACATCGAATTTAAAAAAGGCCTTGACATTTCAGGCCGTGTAATCTTTCCTATGTCAAACAACGACAGCAAAGGTCTTGAAGATGCTCGTTTTGTTTTATTTACTGATGAGGATAACAGTAAACGCTTTTATGCGACCTATACTGCATATAATGGCTTCACAATTCTTCCTCAATTGATAGAAACTGAGGATTTTACTGATTTTAAAATTACAACATTAAATGGGGAAGGTTCTCAAAATAAAGGGATGGCCTTATTTCCGGAAAAGATTAATGGTCAGTTTGCCATGATTTCACGAAACGACAATGAAAATATGTTCATTATGTTTTCGGATGATATTAGCTATTGGGAAAATCCACGATTATTGAAGGAACCGGAAATTTATTGGGAGTTTTTCCAAATTGGTAACTCGGGGCCACCCTTAAAAACAGATAAAGGATGGTTAGTCCTGACACACGGTGTTGGTGCTGTTCGTACCTATTCTCTCGGTGCAGTTATGCTCGATTTGAAAAACCCGGAAAAAGTAGTTGCCATACTTGAAGAACCATTAATTATGCCTGATGAGAGTGAACGAGATGGTTATGTACCGAATGTGGTATATTCATGCGGTGCCATTATACACCAGGGCAAATTAATAATCCCTTATGCTATGTCAGATACCCGTTCAGGTGTAGCAAGTTTATTATTAGATGAGTTGTTTTCTAATATGAAGTGGTATTGATTTTATTGATTGCAAACATCACAACTAATCATTATCTGTATTTTCGCTTTTTTTCTATTTTCATTAAATGAGCATTTGGTAATTAGTCATTGGTAATTGGACAAAATCTGAAATTGACTGCAAAAAAATGAACAATGACCAATTTTTTTAGCTTGAGCAGAGTCTGAGGGCTAATGATTTTTCGAAACAATGTTAATTTGAACATAATCATGTAATCCCCTGATATATAGCCGTAGGTCTACGGTTTCGAACTAATCAGGTTTCGGTAAGTAGAAAAACTCAGCTATTTCATCTTCTTTTACAACTAGGTTTTCGTAAATACGAAGATGTTTAGAAGCAATAACGTCCCAGTATCGTTGCTTGTTACTTTCATAGATATTATTTCTCATTTTCATTGAATACTCTTCATCTTCAAGTACCTTGCAGATATTTGTAACAAAATCCTCATCAGTAAATGATGTTAATCCGCCCCCCGTTGTTTTATTCCATAATTTAAAGCTCAGTAAATCAGAAGTGACTGTCGGTATATGCTGTGCTGAAAATTGAGCCAGCATACCACTTTGAGCACCTGCAGAATAGGGCATAACAACAACATCGGCAGCACTCATTATTGTATCGAGAGTATACTGTGGGAACTGTCCTTTTAAAATCCGAATATGTTCTTTATCATCAAGAAATCTCATCATCCGCAAAAGTTGGTCCCGTTTTTCATTATGTTCTGCTATTCGTAACCGGCATGCTATCAATAATACTGCATTTTTCACATTGGATAAAACATCAGGAAAAATATCAACAAGTTTTTCAAAATGCTTAGTAGTGCGAAAATACCCGGCAAGTAATACTACTTTTTTACCACTTAAGCCAAGCAGTTTTTTTGCATCGTTTACCGACTCAACGTTTCGAACTCCATGAGGGATAACATGTATAGGGCTTAAAGATTTATATTCCGAAAGGATAAATTCTTTCTGATATTCTTCATGAACAATAATTTCTTTGCTCAACCTCAAAATTTCAGAAGTAATAACCCGTTCTTTCCATCCCGGAACTTTATAAACTGTATGCAGTGTTGTTACAACAGGAAGACTCGCCAGTTTGCACCTCAATAGAAAATCCACAACCTGAATCCCGCGATCATAGCCAAATAACCCAAACTCGTGCTGAATGTGAATCAAATCAGGGGTTAGTTTGGAAACCAAATGGAATAATTTATAGGCAATATCTTTATCATCCGGACTATAAGATTCAAATACATTTTTACCTTTTGCCCCATTTTGACTTAAAATATAAACTTCAATGTTCTTGTTTTGAATTTCTTCTTGTAAATAATGAGTGTAAGTTGCTATGCCACATTCGGTAGGAGGATAAGTGGAAATATAGATTATTCTCATGGTTATAAATGTTTAAATGTTGAACTTCGTATAAAAACTGCTATGAGGGTTAATTGAACAAAAAGCAAAAATTATGAATTATGAATTTACAATATATTAATAAATTTGACAGGGGTGATAAAAAAATCTTGTTTTAGGAAAAATTTAATGATTGTAAAAGTTTTTTGATTGTTGTTTCGGCCATACAAACATGTTCATCACTTGACCCATAATAAATTTTAATTGTTCCATCAGGCATTACAATATGTCCGTTTGTAAATATAACGTTACCAAAAAACCCTTTCTTTTCATACTCTGTTTCCGGGTACATAAATGGTTTATTTCCTACAGCTAATATTTTTGAAGGATTATGAAGATCAAGCAACAATAAATTTAAACTATATACATTATTTTCGCCTTTCCCATGATATATTTCTAACCAGCCCTTATCTGTTTTAATTGGGGGCGCACCTCCGCCAATTTTTTTCATTTCCCATTTATTGGCCCGTGGCCGTAACAAACATTTATGGTTGCCCCAGTGGATCATGTCAGGTGAATCTGCATACCAGATTGATGGCAACCCAAACCCGTGATTATCGGGTCGGTGTAAGGCAATGAATTTGTTGTTAACTTTTTCTTCAAAAATAACAACATCTTTATTTAATGGTGGGAAAACAACCCCAATTCGCTCAATGTTTTTAAAATCTTTTGTTTTTGACAAGAAAGTGGAATAACCATCCCCGGAAACAATTGTGTAGTTTATAAAATAATCATTGCCGATATGACTTATCCTGGCATCTTCAACACCAAAGCTTTCGGTTTCATTATAAGGCAGGATAAAAGGTTTTTCATCAATTTTAAAATTAATCCCATCCGCACTCCTTGCCAGGCGCAGGTGGCTGACTGAAGATAAATAATCCCTTCCTTTAAAGAATACACCACGGGTATCTTTAAGGGTTAAGTCCGGATGATTTTCAGGGATATCTAAAATTGACAGTTTGCTTTTGCCCTTAGAAAAGTTAAAATAGGGGACAGATACATATCCTGGTTTTTTTATGCATGTTTCAGCAACACGCATAACTAATATTATTTCATTGTTAAAAAGAGTTGCGGCAGGATTAAATGTGCCTGCAACCTTCAAACCTTCAAGTGAAGGTTTAACCATTTTGGGGATTATGATTGGATTAGCGGGATATCGTTGAACCATTGGCAAGACATTTAATTTTCACCAAAAAGTTACGGAAAATCAGGCAGATTTCAAAATTTGAAGGCCTACAAACGATAAGACTTTTATATTTTAACAAGTGATGGCTTAACTATTCTGAGCTTTTCAACATCTTGTTTCTGGTTACTGTTTATTGTTAACAAATTCACATTAATTAACTGAAAAATAAAGCCCAACTAATTGCTAATAAGCCTATTATTAAACAATATATAGCAAAATAAATCAGTTTTCCACGCTTTACAATATTAATCATCCATGTACAGGCTAATAAACCAGAAATAAACGCAGCCACAAAACCAACAATAAGTGGTAGTGATCCTACACCAGAAGTGTCTGACAAATTTCCGTCAAGAATATCTTTAAAATTGGCACCAATAATTGGTATAAGCACCATTAAAAAAGAGAAGCGGGCAGTACGTTCTTTGTTATTTCCTAATAATAAGCCTGTTGAAATGGTAGAGCCGGAACGTGAAATGCCAGGGATTACTGCAATAGCTTGAGCAATACCTATAATAAATGCATCTTTATAGCTTATTTTTTTATCACGAGGTTTAGCATAATATGTAAAGGCAAGTAGAGCCGCAGTAACAATTAACATACTACCCACCAAAAGGATATTCCCTGTAAATAAGCTTTCTACATAGTCCTTAAAAAACACACCTACAATTCCCACCGGGATCATTGAAACAGCAATTTTAAAGATATAATGGGTTTCTTCGTTCATTTGAAAGCGGAAGAAGCCCTGTATGAGTTCTAAAATTTCTTTACGGAAAACCACAATAGTACTTAGTACGGTGGCTCCATGAACGACAATCGAAAAAGACAGACTTTTTGTTGCTTCTACACCTAAAATCACCTTTCCTAATTCTAAATGCCCACTACTGCTTACCGGTAAAAATTCTGTTAAACCTTGAATTATTCCTAATATTAATGCTTCTATCCAGTTCATTGTTTTGTTGTTTACTTTGTTGTTTGAATCTGCCTTTCTTACTATAAAATGTTTTGTTTGAATTATCAGTCATTTATTGTTATTTCGCTTTACTGTCATTAATTGTCATTTTTTTAACAATTTGATAATGACTATTGAATGACCATATATTTAAAACATTGTTTGTACAATAATCTTGGTCAACAATCAATATGATTTCTACTCAAAAAATTTTTATTTATTTAGTCTTAATTTTTATATCAATTAAAAATTTGAAAATTTTAAATCTGAGTCGTTTTTTAAGAACATGTTTCTCACCATTGATAAACTCAAAGATAACTTTTGCCATTTCATTAGTTCTAAGGTAACCAAAAGACTTGTGAGGGTTCTTATTTTCATTTACATGGTAATTATTCTGTACTTCAAAATCAATAACTTTTATGCCAGCTTTGTTCTTTTCAAAATCATCAGCCAAACGGTAATCTAGTGCTACCTTATCTTCAATATCTGAAAAATTAAACCAGTTTGATTTTACCCGTTGGGGAGTTGTTAATTTACTTAAGTCAGTATTTTTATTTTTTAATTCAGCTGCAATTTTTCCCTTTACAACAGGAAATCCAAGTGGTGAACCCATTGTAACCAAAGTGTCTATGTTTATATCATTATTGAACATGCTTAAAACATCATAAGCAATTATTGACCCCATTGAATGAGATATAAGAAGAACCTTGTCATTTTTATGAACTTTTAACTCTTGCAATAAGCGTTCTCTAATAATATCTTTATAATAGATAGGTTTTCCGGAATTATCGGTTTTTTTTTCTTTGTAATAAGCCTCTAAATCTTTAAAGTATCTATGTAAAATGGCATCTGCAAATTCTTGATAATTAATTGAAAAGTCTTTATTCAAGAATAATTTGTTCAATTGTTTTCCAATAAAGTCAAGAACTTTTCTTCTTTTTTTATGTTGTATGTAATTGGTTTTTTTTATTCCCTGAATATAAGGTTCATCCAGAAATAACGGATTATTAGGATTTTTAATGGTCTGATCTAAGGGTTTTTCATGCAATATATCAGCCCAATACACCAATTTAAATTTAAAATCAGGAATATCATCTTTGCAAATATTATTTAAACCTTCAATAATAGACTGTTTCCACCATTTTTCAAGAAGTTCTTTGTATGGTTTATTGCCTAAGCCGTGAATACCGATTATTACTTTGGCCATGATTGAAATCTAGAAGTGGAAGTGTTTCTTGTTATTTCTTCGGGCTACTATTCCTTTGGCTTTTTCATAATTGCCCAAATTTCAAACATAAATCCAAATAAAACTACAATAGGTGCCAGTACAATTCTTCGAAAACTAAACAATTCTTCGCCATTAAATACATTCGGGTCATCAGAGCTGCCACCAGCCATAAGCATAAAGCCAATTATAATAATTGCAAACCCAATAATGAGGTACATATAGTTCTCTTTGCCCAAAGCAAATTCAATTTTGTTTTCCGATTCTTTTTTTACCATTTTTGTTATTTTAAATCAGATGCAAATGTAACAAAAAATTAAATTGTTAAATGGTTAAACTGTTAAATTGTTATCAGGTGGCATTCCAACAATATAGCAATTTAACAATTTTGTCATTAAAAGCTAACAGTATATAAAGGCTCCCAACAGTAAAATTACTGACATAACTGTACAATTTTCTCTTCATCGATATCATTCATGCACTTAAAATGTTTTTTAGGGCATTTATTAAAACCAATTTTTGTACATGGCCTGCATTTTAGTCCTTTTACTTCAATGATTTCTGAACCTTCGCCACTTAAATACGGATACATCCCAAATTCAGGAATGGTATTTCCCCAAACAGAAATTATTTTCTTTTTAAAAGCTGCTGCAATGTGCATTAAACCCGTGTCATGAGTTATTAATACCTCAGCTTGTTCTACTAATGATGCGGATTGGTTAAGATTATACTTTCCGCACGCATTGTAGATTTTGTTGCCAATCGCTTCAACTACTTTTTCAGCAACAACTGAGTCATTTTTATCACCCAAAAGGACAATGGGTTTGTTTATTTTTTTGCAGATGGAAATAATTTTCTCAGGTGGTAGTTTTTTTGTAGCATGTTGTGCACCAATGGCAAAAGCAATATACCCATTTTGAAAATTTGCAGGTAAAGTAGTAATGTTCACAACATCTTTTTCCGGAATAAAATAATCCAAGCCTTTTAAATCATTCTTTTCAATAAATACCTTTACTGTTTCCAGGTATCGGTCAACTATATGCAAATCAGGTAATTTGTTGACTTTTAGATTAACCATTAACCATTTTTCCCAGTTAATTTTATTAAATGAAAAGGATTGAATCTTTAAAGCCTTTTTTACCTTATATGTTCTTAGATTTTTATGCAAGTCAATAATATAATGGTAATATTCAGCCTTTAATTCAGGTATCAATTCAGAAAATGATTTCTCCAAAACATGGACCTTATCAACATATGGGTTTGCTTCTAACATTCCGGCATACTGTTTTTTGGTTACGTAATGCACTTCAGCGCCTTCAACCTGTTGCTTTAAATTACGTACAACCGGGGTTGTTAATACAATATCACCAATAGAACTGAAGCGAATAATGAGGAATTTAACTGTCATTTCTTATATTATTTTAGTAACATATCTTTTTTTACAATCTGCAATTTTTCAAAAAACAAAATAACAGGAAATGGTACTATTAAACAAATTCAGTTTTGCTTAAATTATTAATAAGTTGATTATCTTTCTTTTTTGATTTGTACATAATAAAAGGGTGTTTGAATAAATCATTTGTTATTTAGGTTTATTATTCTTAGTTTTAGCAGTCTATATTTAATTGTGTAAGACGTGTTTAATTGTAAATAACTTAATTTTTGATTATATTAGGTGATGTAAAATGATTTTAACTAAATTTCTGAAAATATAAAACCTTAATCTAAAAATATGAAAAATTGGATATTCCTAAATGTAAGGCAAAAATTATATTTTGGCTTTTCAGTGCTGTTATTGGTAACACTATCCCTTGGGCTTTATGGCTTTTATAGTGCAAAAAATTACCAGGCAACACTTGATGATATTATTCATATCCGGATCAGCAATCTTGAACTTATACGCTCATCAGGGGTTGATTTACATCAGCTTTTATTAGCCGAGCGGGCATTGATTGAAAGTACTAACGATACAGCCATGTTTAATGAACAAATGGGTGCCTATAAAAAAAATATCAGGCAATCTGATGAACGAATAACTGAATATAGTGAAAAAATGATTGATGACAGTGAGCAGGACTTGTTAAATAATTACCTGGCAGTCAGGAAAGAATATTTATCATTGTCATCAGAGATTATTCGCTTATTGGAGCAAAATGATTATTTATCAATTGCTAAAGCAAGAACACTTTCATATGGTGATGCCTATGATAAGTTTGATGAGATGGAAGAAAATCTGGATCTTATTGGCGATTATTATAAAGAATCTACAATTATTTTAAGGGCTGAAAAAGAAAAAGACTTTCAGCAGCTAAAAATCAGCTTTATTATATTCATTATAATTGCGGCCTTAATTAGTATTGGGTTTGCATTATCAATTTTTACTGCTGTTGATTCTGGTTTATCGGTGGCAAGTAGGCATATTGATAATCTCGCTTCTGGTATATTAAATAGTAAGATAGAAATTAAAAGGGATGACGAGTTTGGTGTAATGCTTAAAAGGTTAAGTTTTGCTTCTGATAAGTTAAGCAGTACAATAAACTCAATTAAAGGAATTGCAAATAGTCTTGCCAGTTCAAGTGATGAACTGAGTACTACAGCACAGAATATATCTGATGGGTCAAACCGTCAAGCATCATCGGGCGAAGAAGTTTCTTCCGTAATGGAACAGATTAAGGCAACTTTTGAAAAAAGCACAGACAATGCGATGGAAACAGAAAAAATTGCCATTATAACTTCTGACAATATGTCTACAAACAGTAAATCCATTGAAAAGACATCGGAATTTGTGCTTAGTATTACGGATAAAATCTCTATTATCAGTGAGATTGCTTTTCAGACTAACCTGCTGGCATTAAATGCAGCTGTTGAAGCAGCCAGGGCAGGTGAGTATGGTAAAGGATTTGCAGTGGTGGCTGCCGAGGTAAAAAAACTTGCTGAGCGGAGCCAGTCTGCAGCCAGTTCGATTAACAATATCTCTGATCAGGCTGTTAAAATTGCTTCAGATTCAAATGCCATGTTAGCTGAATTGGTTCCAAAAATTGACCAGACTACAGAATTGGTTAAAGAGATTGCACTTTCAAGTAAAGATCAAAAGCATTCTGTAGAAGAAATCTTTTCTTCTATTCAGGAATTGAATAATGTTACCCAACAAAATGCAGCAGCATCTGAAGAATTAGCCAGCAGTTCAGAAGAACTATCAGCGCAAGCGGCTACATTAGTTGAAACTATTTCTTTTTTTAAAAATACCTAAATAGAACTTAATTTAATTACGAACGTATACGAGTAAACTTATGAAACCCTTTCCGAATTGCCGGAACAGACTATTGAGGGATTTGATTCGGAACTTATTCGTTCTACAATAAGAGCATATTAAAATTCAATAATCTAAATAAATTTTAATCGTATGAAAAAACTAATTTTACTATTTATTATAGCAAACTTTGGCTTTTTTATGTTTGCGCAGGAAAAACCAACATATAAAGCATACTGGAGCAATGGGATGAAAGTGGAAAGCTCAGATGGAGCATTTAAGTTCAAATTCGGTGGTCGTGTTCAAAATGACTGGGCTGCTTTTTTTGAAGATGATGGAATTAAAGATAGTATCGGTGCATCTGCTAATGGAACAGAATTTAGGCGGGCAAGGTTATTTAGCTCAGGTCAGATTTATCATAACGTTAAGTATAAATTGCAACTGGATTTTGGCGGTGGCGCTGTAAAACTTAAGGATGCATATATAATGATTACTAAAATACCCGTAATTGGTTTTATCCAGATTGGACATTTTAAAGAACCAATGGGCTTTGAAGAGATAACCAGCAGCAAATACATTACTTTCATGGAACGTTCATTAACTGCTGAAAATGTACCTTCAAGAAATACAGGTTTTTTGATTGGTAACTCAACATCTGGCGAAAGGTTAAGTTTTAACCTTGGGGTATTTAAAGATGCTGATAGTTATGGTAATGTTAAAGGCTTACAGGACAAATATAATGTTACTGCCCGTGTTTATGGTTTACCTGTTTATGATGCAGATAACAATAAAATTTTACACTTAGGGGCTGCATATAGTTATAGGAACCAACAAAATAATGAATACGAATTTGAGTCTGGTCCTGAGGCACATTTGGCAAATGACTATTTATCAACAGGTACGGTTACTGATGCTAAAACCCTACAGCTAATTCAGGCTGAAGCAGTGTTTATTTCAGGGTCTTTATCTCTTAAGTCGGAAATGGTTCATTCAAGAGTTGATATAGGTGATAGCCCTTCCAGGATAGATTTTAATCATACTGCATTTTCCGGAATGGCCA
This sequence comes from Bacteroidota bacterium, assembly GCA_039714415.1. Lineage (GTDB taxonomy): Bacteria > Bacteroidota > Bacteroidia > Bacteroidales > NBLH01 > NBLH01. Next base: position 791 of record JBDLJL010000070.1, on the reverse strand, counting down.
GTTATTTCCTAACAGGGGAAAGTAAAAAATATGCAACTTCTGGTGAATTTTCACGTGTTAAACCAAAGAGAAATTTTGATGGCCAGGGAGGTGTCGGCGCATGGGAAGTCGCTTTAAGGTATTCCGCTATGAATTTAAATAGTACAGTTGTTAGAGGTGGTGAATTAGGCAATATTACTTTTGGCTTAAATTGGTACTTAAACCCGGCAACAAGAATAATGACAAACTATATTTATTCTGACCTTAAAGGGGTTGGAAAAGCAAATATTGTTCAAATGCGTTTCCAGGTTGATTTTTAATTATAGTAATCAATGTCGTTTAGTTAAGACGTTTTGAAGTCCTATTAGACGTTCAAAAGTCGAAGAAACGACTTCAAAACGTCCGGTAGGACTTTTGAACGTCATTAATCTTTTATTCCTGTATTAGTTACAAAAGTTTTCTTCAATCAAAAATAACAAACCACAATTAACAAATTTAATAAAAGCCGAGGCAAAACGTCTCGGCTTTTCAGCTTGTGGAATATCGAAAGCTGAATATTTAAGCGAAGATGCTGAATGTCTAAAAAACTACTTAGACAATAAACTACAAGGTAAAATGGCTTACCTTGAAAACCACTTTGATAAGCGTCTTGATCCAAGCCTTTTAGTAGATGATGCAAAATCGGTTATTTCTGTATTGTTTAATTATTATACTGATGATAAACAAACAGACCCTGATGCACCAATTATCTCGAAGTATGCTTATGGAAATGACTATCACCATGTGATTAAAGAGAAATTGAATTTGCTTTT
>JBDLJL010000069.1:0-25185 GCA_039714415.1 Bacteroidota bacterium | reverse complement strand
TCAAATCTTTGCGACTTTGCGCGAAACAAAAATTTAACGAAGTGTTGTTATTTAATATAAAGACAATATTCTAACTGTACCCTTAAATTTAATGAATTTGGTGCAAATTTCAAAATAACATTTGACTACAAAACCTGCAAAATTCAAATGGTTTATACATTATGGCTTAATAACCGAAGAAGTATAAATTGTAGAAGGTATTAATATCAAGCGAGGCCTCGTTATGGAAACACAAAATTGTATGGGCTAGAACTGGGGCAATCGGGTTTAAGAATTGCATAGGATTATATGAACAAAAACGATATTCCTATCAAGATACAAACATTAAAAAAACATACAATATTCAATAAACAACACTCAATAATCAAGAAAAGCAGTTGAATATGAGCGAGTAATGATTATTGTTTATTTTATGTTGAGTGTTGAGTGTTGAATGTCAATAGTTCGGTGCATTTCTATAAACACCTATATATCTGATTATTAAAACTAACAACAACGTAGATTAATAATCAAATCTTTGCGACTTTGCGCGAAACAAAAATTTAACGAAGTGTTGTTATTTAATATAAAGACAATATTCTAACTGTACCCTTAAATTTAATGAATTTAGGGCAAATTTCAAAAAAAAATTAATTAAATTAAGAAATCTTTATGTGTTGTTGGTCTAGCATCATTGTAATATGAAATGGTATGGTCATAACCGTGATTTGGTTTTAGATCATCAATGATAAATTGTAGCTGTTTGATATCCTTATTAAAAATTCTTATCTTACTGCATTATTCAAAAACCATTTCAAACAATTTATTTCTAATCATTTATAAACTAAAAAATGGCTGAAAGTACTACACTATCCAAAGAAAAAATCAATTCAAACTATTCAGGGAAAACTGATTATGACCTAATTATTATTGGTGCAGGGATTAGTGGTCTATCCACTGCTCTTATGTACTTAAAAAATACTGAGGGTAAAAAAATACTGATCGTAGAAAAGAACAGTTATGCAGGTGGCTACAGTACTACTTTCCAGAGAGATGGATATGTTTTCGAAACAACACAGCTTTTTCCTGATATAATTGAAATGATGGACTACCTTGGGCTGGATATAAAATTAAAACAATACGAAAAAGATTTTATGAGGCGTATTGTAGTTCACGGTGATGAAGTGGAAGAGTACAAAATTCCCACCGGGGCAGAGAATTTTACCCACTATCTAAAAAATAAATTTCCTGATGATGCTGATAAAATTGAAAAGCTGATGAGCTACTCTGTTTCTATGTTTTCACAGGTTAGAAAGCTAAAAGTTATCCCAACGCTTAAAGACACCCTTGTAACACCTTTTAAAGCACCAAAGGTTATAGTAAATCTAAATCGCACTTATTCAGGTTTATTGGATAAATTTGGTATTACAAACCCTAAGCTTAGGGAAGTAATGGAAACTTTTACTTCGTTTTCCGGGGTTCCTTCTGACAGGGCTTCTTCAATTTATGCTACAGGGGCTATGCTTTCTTCTATGACCAGATGTTTCAGGCCCTATGGTTATTTTGATGAGTTTCCTGCAAATATGGCTGAACTTTTTCAAAAAAGAGGTGGCGAACTACTTTTAAATGCCAAAGTTGAAAAAATTGTAATTGAAAATGGTACAGCAGTTGGAGTTAAACTTAAAAAAGAAGATCGTGTTATCAGAGCAGCTAAGGTGATTACAACTATTGATCCTATGGTGGCAATGAGAAAATTAGTGGGCGATGAAAACCTGCCTGCTAAATATATAAAGCGTTTGGAAAATACCGTTATGTCTGCCTCATCTATTAATATTGCTCTTGGATTAGATGATGATATTGACCTTGCCGGTATGGATCTTGATTATCCATATAACGTTGTATCTACCGGACTGGGTACATCAGAAAAACTATTTGAGGGCTTTCTTGCAGGTGATAATTCGTTTACAAAAGATTGTTTTCATGCAGCAGTTATATGCCCATCCCTTACCACAGGTGCAAAAAACACTATTACTATCAGATGTACTCCTTTCGGAATAAACAAATGGCTTGAATGGCGGAAAAATGATCCTGAAAAATACAAAGCAGAAAAAGAACGATGGGCTGACTTTTTTATTAATATCGCGGAGAAATATTTTATCCCCAATTTAAGGAAGCATATTGTAGTCAAAGATATTTCTACACCCGCTACCTTTTCCCGTTACTCAGGTTCACCTTCAGGAAGTATATACGACATGGCATCAATTGTAACACAATTCGGACCAAAGCGCCTCCCTTTCAAAACTCCTGTTAAAAATCTTTATCAACCAAAATTTGCACATGGATTATATGGTAGTATGATGAATGGCGTTCAGATGGTTGATATGTTGTTAAACCGAAATTTTAACGATGGGAATTCTCTTTTTTCACCAAAAAACAAATAAATATTGTGGTTTCAGAGTTCATTAAAACGGTCAATTCGTAAAAACAAATCGCAAGCATATAGAAATATTACTTGCGATTTATATTAATACTTGTAAAAATACTGAGGAAATATTATTCTTTTTTCAGAATATAACTATAATACTCATATTTGCCAGTATCAAACTGATTATAGGTTTCTGATCCTATAGTTCCGGCAAAATTCAGTGCAATTTTACTTATAAAACCGGGTACTAATTTTTTTACAAGTTCTCGTTTTCTATTGTCATCCAATTCAAGTGCTTTAACTACTTTGCGAGTAATTATTTCTTCTTTGATAATTGTAAAACCCGATTCTGCCATTTGTTTTTGTAAACCTTCCATTTCCCAGTCATAACGAAAATCTGTATACAAAAAATGACCTCCCGGACGAAGGATACGTTTAACTTCGTTTAAAAATAAGTGGAACTCCGGGTAACGATGCGATGATTCAACATTTAAAAATACATCATAAGAATTATCTTCTATTGGCAAATTTTGAGCATCGCCCTGAGCAAATGATAAACCCTCAAAAGGATAATGTTTGTTACAAAAATTAATTGCACCTTTATCTAAATCAATACCTTTTGCAGTTGAAGGATTAAAATTCTTAACCACATAGGCCAGTCCTCCACCCCTTCCACATCCAACTTCTAAAATATCTTTATTTTCAATATCAACTTCTGCAGCCAGGTGATGATACAATTGCACTGAATATCTATTATTTTCATCTTCTAAATTTAAATTAACCGTCTGATTTTCATCTGAATACCCGTAATTCATAAATAAGATTTCTGCATTTTTATCACGGTTATTCACATACCAATACCAGGCCCGGAACATGTATTCCCTTAAGTTTAGTTTCATATTTTTATTTTATTATTGTTTGTATCGATTTTTTATTTTGCTTTTCTGTCATTGTGATTCATTTGTAGAGATACACGGCCGTGTGCCTCTACATGTTCGCAATTACTAAAATTACCAATTACTATTTCATTAAAAGTCTGCATCATTATCTTTCATCCTATATACATAATCCCTTACTTCCTGTGCCCATTCTTTATGTGATTTTGATTTATCGAATCTTTGCCAGGGAATTGGTTTGCCAATTTTAGCTTTAATTGTTTTATTACGCTTATTAAACATTTCACGTGGTAAAAGAGCCAATTCCAAATTTGCTTTTATGCCAATTAACTTTCTGGCGTGGTTTATAAAATGAAAAAGTTTGGAATTGCTACCATACATATGGAATGGAACTATATCTCGTTTGTGTGATATCGCTTTAGTTATCATACTTTTTTGCCATACCGTATCCTGAACCTTACCATTATATGGCCTGGAAACTTCGCCGGCAGGAAAATGAGTAATAGGTAAATCTGAAGCATAAACCTTTTCCAGAGCTAAAACATATTCTTTTGATGTTTGTCCATACACATTAACTACAGCTGTAACCGGGTGCATTTGTGGAATAAGCATAAAAGCATCATTTCCTATAGCTTTGAATGTTCCATATTTATCTGATACCGTTTTAGTGAGAATGAGTCCATCAATAATACCAAATGGATGATTTGAGACAAAGAAACACCTGCCATTTTCAGGAAGGTTTTCCAAACCTTCAATCTGTGGGGTAATATTAAATTCTTTTATTATGGCATGTAAAAAGTCTACCCCAATATTGTTTGCTGTTTTATTAAGAACCGTGTTTAATTCATTCTGCATAACCACTTTTTTCATTAATGAAACTAAAAATAATGGCATCCTCTGTAAAATTTTTGAACTACTTTCTTTAAAATTCTTATTAAGATCAATATATTTCATTTATTGGAATAGATATTACTTGTTATACTTTATTAAAGACTCAATTTTATTTAGCGAATATATAAACAAAAACTTGCACTAAACATAAAAATAAAAATAATGCTCACTTAAAGGCATCAAAAAAGGCTTCACAAAATTGTGAAGCCTTTGATTAAATTTTTTTCAGATAATATATAAACTATGCAAGTTTAACATTTACTGCATTTAATCCTTTTTTACCTTCTTTTAGTTCAAAAGTAACTTTGTCATCTTCTCTTATTTCGTCAATAAGACCAGATACGTGTACAAAATACTCATTGTCTGATTCGTTGTCTTTGATGAAACCAAAACCTTTGGTGTCATTAAAAAATTTTACTGTTCCTTCTTTCATTGTATTATTAATTAAATATTTCTGCAAATATAGAATAATATTCTAAAAAAAAAATTATTTTCCTTTTTTATTTGGTCAAATAGCTGTTTTTTGTGCTAATTATTACTTTTTAATAGCTTAATGCCCTTATTTTCAATGTCAATTAATCTCTTTTTATAAAGTGCACCAAGTGCTTTTTTAAATGTTTTTTTGCTTTCACCAAATATTTCATAAATAATGGTAGATGGGGTTTTGTCATTAATTTCAAGGAAGCCACCTTCATCATTCAAAGTTTCAAGTATTTTCTCTGTTAAGGCATCTACTTTATCATAGCCTGCTTTATGTAAATAAAGGTCTATTTTTTCATCTTCCCTTATTTTTTTAATATAAGCTTTAAGCTTTTGTCCGCGGTCAAGCGGTTTAAAAACTTCGTTTTCATAAAGTATTCCCCAATGAAGCTTATTAATTATTGCTTTATAACCAATATCCGTTTTGTTTGCTATAAATAAATCTACTTCCTGATTTGGTTCATAATCTACCGGTACATTATCCAAAAACTTGTCAAGTTTAGATGAAGCTGCTATTCGTTTTGTTTCATCATCGAGATATACAAAAACAACATATGACTTCCCTTTTTCCATATCCTTTTTTTGTTCACGAAAAGGAACCAGCAAATCTTTTAGTAGGCCCCAATCCAAAAAAGCCCCGAATTTATTTACTGATACAACTTCCATTAATGCAAAATCACCCACCATTGCATTAGGAGTTTCCGTAGTGGCAATTACCCGATCTTCAGAATCTTTATAAATAAAAACTTCCAAATCGTCTTCAATTTTATAATTTTCAGGCATGTATCTTTTTGGTAATAGAATTTCACCATATTCCTCACCTCCATCAAGATAAAGACCAAAATCAACTTCTTTAACGATTTTTAATATATTGAGTTTTCCTATTTTAAGCATATACGATATATTTATTAATGATAATCAAGCTTATCTAACTTACCTTTAAATATATAATGAACAAAATAAAAGTAACCCAAAACTAAAATAAATGCAATAACCCACCACACAAATCCTACATTTAAACTATATTCACTTGCTGCAGTATTATAAATAGTTAGTGAAGGGTTAATATCGTTGGTACTTGGTAATAATACTGGAAATAGAGCTGCTGCTGTTGAAGCAAAAGAACTTACAATAAATAAACTAGAAAAAATAAAACCTGTTGAATCGTTTTTATATGATTTTATTCTGATAAGGCCAATGATCCCTATTATTGCTCCAAAGGGAAAAATCCATAAAATAAAATACCGAAAATAATTTTCGAGCGCATTAGGTTCTATATAAAACCATGCTGCAATAGATATCAATATCAAAAAAATCAGGCTTATAACCAGCTTTTGGATCATATTTTTTAATTGGGTATTTATATTGCTGTTTGTTTTAAAAATAATCCATGCTGCACCATGAATACCTAATGCCACAATGGCAATTATTCCAATAATAACCGTAAACCAGTCGAGAACTCCCTGGTGAATATTTAAAGGTGAAAAATTTTCATTCCATAAGGGTGTAAAGAAATAAATACTCTCATATTTGGATATTCCATTCTCAATTCCACCAAGGTTTACACCTCGTACCACATTTCCCAATGCTGCACCAAAAAACAAAGCCAACAACAAACTGGAAATTCCAAAAGCTTTGTCCCAAATTATTTTCCATAAATCATTATCTACCATGCTTCTTAATTCTAATCCTATAGCCCTGAAAATGAGCAGCCAAAGCACCATAATTAATGGGAGATAAAATCCGCTGAATGAGGAGGCATAAAGTGTTGGAAACGCAAAAAAGAGCACTCCTCCTCCTGCAATTAACCATACTTCGTTACCATCCCAAAAGGGTCCAATTGCATTTACAATGCTTTTTTTATCTTTTTCGGTTTTTGCAAAAAACAAATGTATAATTCCGGCACCAAAATCAGCACCATCCATAACAATAAATGTGGTTAACATAAAAACTAATACGACTGCCCAAAATATTTCCATAACTAAACAGTTTCAAATTTTTGTGAATTAATTTGGCCAGGGCCTATATTTATGATTTTGCCAACTAATAATAAAAAAAGCACTCCCAAAAGAAAGTATAACCCTACAAACCCAAGTAAAGTAAATAAAGCATTTCCTGCTGAAACAGCTGGTGAAATACCATCACTTGTACGCAAAAGATTATATACTAACCAGGGTTGGCGCCCCAATTCGGAAACATACCATCCGGCAATATTAGCGATATACGGGAATGGTATTGAAAACATTAATATCCACATCAACCATTTTTGTTCATAAAACCTTTTTTTCCATAAAAAGAATGCAGATAAAAGCATGATTGCCAAAAAAATAGTTCCCAATCCAATCATCATATGGTAGGCATAATATAGTCCAGGCACATTGGTTGGCCAAAGATCCTCATCATAATCATTTAGCCCTTTTATTTCAGCATTCCACCTGTTATAAGTTAACAAACTTAATACATATGGAACTTCAATTGAATTATCAATTTTCCGTTCTTTCATGTTTGGTTGACCAATTAATACCATTGGTGCACCCTCTTTTGTTTCAAATAAGCCTTCCATGGCAGCCAAGGTTATTGGTTGTTTGGTTGCTACTTGTTTAGCTAATAAATCACCGAACGGGAAAATTAATAAAATAACTGAAATGCTACCTGTTATTATGCCCATTTTTATAAATAATTTCCCAAATTCAGGATGTTTTCCATCCAAAAAGTAAAATGCACCAATACCGGAAACTACAAAGGTAGCTGTTACCATAGAAGCTGCCTGATTATGCAGGTATGATGGCCATAACCAAGGGTTTAAGAACAAGTCTGAAAAATTGTCGAGTACAAATTTTCCATTTGCAAGTATTTCATAACCTACCGGGTTTTGCATCCATGAATGGGTAGCAATTATAAAAAGCCCGCTTGCCTGTGTACCAATAAAAAGCATTAAGGCAGAAGCAAAATGTAGCTTTTTTCCAATCAGTTTTTCACCAAAAAGAAATAAACCAAGGAATGTAGATTCAAGGAAAAAAGCAAACATTCCTTCCATGGCTAATGTTTGACCAATTACATTTCCGGTGAGCTCTGAAAATTTCGCCCAGTTTGTTCCAAATTGAAATTCCATAGGAATTCCTGTTACCACACCCATTACAAAATTAACTGCAAATATTTTTGACCAGAATTTAGCTGCTTTATTGTATATTTCATTTCCGGTTTTTAAATAAATTCCCTTCATCAATACAATAAGAAATGATAATCCCATAGTAAGCTGGGGAAATATATAATGAAAGGTTATTGTGAAGGCAAATTGCAAGCGGTCATAAAGTAATGCATCTTCCATAACACTTCGTTAAATTTTAGATTATAAATTTTAAAAATAGCAATATTATTCTAAACTGCAGCTAAAAATAACCAAAAACCATTATTCCTGATGTTACATAACGGGAATAATACTTATAGCTACACCACCACCAGCAGCTAGTTTTAATTCCATACTACTTGTTTTTTCAATAATGGTTTTTTCAATTTTTATTGAAGTAGGGTTTTTATCCCAATGGGCATATTCTCCATCTTTATAAATGATTGCTTCGTATTTTTTCCCATTATCTAAAAAGTCAAATTCTATAGTCAGGTTTCTTGCATTTTCATCTGTTATACTTCCAAGGAACCACTTGTCTGTTCCCCTTTCTTTACGTACAATGGTCACAAAATCACCAATTTCACCATTTAAGACTTTTGAAGTTTCCCAGTTAACACCCACATCCCTGATAAACTGAAAGGCAGCCTGGCCTTCATAGTTTTCAATCAGGTCAGCAGCCATCTGAATAGGGCTGTAAATTACCACATAAAGTGCCAGTTGTTGAGCTAAAGTAGTATTTACCTGATTTTTATCCTTGTAAGGTGTTAATTTGATATTGAAAATACCGGGCGTGAAATCAATCGGGCCAGCCAACATACGTGCAAAAGCAACAATTGGTAAATGCTCCGGTGGGTTGCCACCATCCGCTGCCCAGGCATTAAATTCCTGACCACGAAGACCTTCCCTTGAAATAAAATTTGGATAAGTTCGTCTTATTCCGGTTGCTTTAATAGGTTCGTGGGCATTAATAGCTATATCATATTTTGCAGCTGTTTCAATTACTTTTTGGTAGTGGTTTACCATCCATTGTCCATGATGATATTCTCCTTTAGGAATTATTTTCCCAACATATCCTGTTTTTACCGCATGTATACCTAAACTATGCATTAGTCTGAATGCTGTGTCCATTTGTTGATTGTATGTCCCAATAGCAGCTGAAGTTTCATGGTGCATAAATAAATCTACACCCTTTTCTTTCCCATAACGTACTACTTCTTTCAAATCATAATCAGGGTATGGGGTAACAAAATCAAAAACCCCTTCCCTATCTTCAAAACCAATCCAATGTTCCCAGCCAGTGTTCCATCCTTCAACTAAAATGGCACCAATTTTATTCTCCGAAGCAAAATCAATAAATGCTTTGGCATTTTCAGTTGTTGCACCATGTTTTCCGCTTGCTAAATCCCAAGATGATTTGCCTAGGTGCATTTCCCACCAAATGCCCATATATTTTGTTGGTTTAAACCAGGATACATCACCCAATTTATTTGGTTCGTTTAAATTGACGATTAAATTTGATTCAATAAGATCACCTGCCTTATCTGCAATTTGTATGGTACGCCAGGGAGTGTGAAATGGAATAGCCCTTTTTACTTTGTAACCCGTTCTTTCTGAACCAACAAGCCCGCTTTTCATCAATAGGTTTTCCTTATCTATTTTTAAGGTCATGCCTGAATAATCTGTTAAATTGGCTTCATGAAAACTAAGGTAAACACCCTCATCTGTTTTCATTGTAACCGGAGTTGCTACCGCGTTTTGAGGGATATATGTTTGGGCAAGCTGCACTTTATATTTATCGGACAGTGCATTTATTTCAGAAAATTTTGTAGTGCTGTACAAATGTTCATAAATATCCCAGTCACCGGGAATCCACCAAACTTTATGATCACCCGTAAGATTAAACCGGGTGTTTTCATCCATAATGATCAGAGTATCAAGCTTTGCTTGTTCCGGAAATTCGTATCTAAAACCTATTCCATCATCATAAGCTTTAAAAATAATATTCATCAGACGGTTTGGTTCTTTATTTTCCTGTAGGTTAACGATTAATTCGTTGTAATTATTAATTACCTCATGCTGTTCCCCCCAGGGCATTTTCCAGGTTTCATTTAATGAATTTGTTTTGGAACCAATAATTTTCATATCAGAACCAATTGATGCCTGATCTTTAAAATCAAAACCCAGGGTTGATGTGTCAATAACTACGCTCTTGTTATATTTAACCATATATGCAGGTATACCTTCATCATTAATAAGAAATGATATTTCCACTTTCCCTTTTGGGGATTTCAGCTTTATATCTTTTTCATTTTTGTTGGCAGTACAAGCTTGTAAAAATACAACTACAAGCAGAAGGAACGTTAATAATTGACTTTTTTTTATCATAGTTATAATTTATTTGATTTTAGAATTTTGCTCTATGCGACATTTAGCTGGCATTATTCATAAATATTATATTTTTCAATATTTATGGGTATTGCAGGTTAACCCCGATTTAGAAAATCTTGGGTTTTAGTTTTCCTGAAACCCTTAGATTTACTTAATCGTCAGGTTAATTCATAAAAGTTTATGAATTAATCGGGTTAGTAATAACCCTGCAAAAGTAAATATTTCTGATGTGTGAAGGTGTTTTTTAAGATATTTTTTTATGCTTAATAATTATGCTTCACCCGAGTTCAATGCTTCATACAAGTAGCTAATTCGGGTTAAATATTCTGTGATATTCGTTTAATTAGTGCTTGAACGGAAAAGGGTTAGCCATATTGCATCTTCATAAAACCTGCGCAACTACCCTAACCGGTGCTCCCGCAGCTTCAAATTTTGCAGGTAATGCAATAATATTAAAATCAGTATAAGACAATAATTCTGACAAATTAGTCAGGTTCTCAATAATAAGGATATCATTTTTAAATAAAAGCTTATGAATATCGTATGGAAAACCATCCGGACTTGGAAAATCTAAACCTAGAATTTTAACACCGGCATTTACAATGTATTCAGCAAATGCCATAGTAATTTCAGGATATGATTTATAATATTCTTCTGTTCCAAATTTTTGATCATGTCCGGTATGAATTAAAACAATATCACCTTGCTGAATATCATGATTATTTAATAAATCTACGTCAATTTTATCGTAATTTTCAGCATTCACTACCTGCCCCCTACCAATAAATTGTTCAGGATCAAATTCAGATAGTTTTTTCCCATTTGACAACATGTGAAATGGTGCATCAATATGTGTTCCTACATGCATGCCTGTGTCTACACGGAATGAATTATAGCCATCTTTTTCAAAGAAAGCGACCTGCTCCAGTCTTGCTTCAACATCACCCGGAAAAATCGGCATTGTTGCTTTAAATGTATGTGTAAGATCAATGTACTTCATCATTTAAGAATATTCATCTATTATATTTTTAAATTTATAAGCTATAATGTTACAACTTTTTCACTTATTCATTTTTTAAATTATAAATTTTCCTCTTTTAGCCTCTTCTTTGTAGCTAAAACCGCATAAACCATAGGGATATTATTGTTTAAATGTTTGATACGGTATTTTCTTTCTGATATTTTTTTTGTCTGGTTAAAGCAGTTATATGGCGAATAATCATATTCGTTTAGCTTGTTAATTTCTAAACCATTTGTAATTAGACTATTAATCACTTCACTGATTCCATGGTTCCATGATACTATGTGTTGCTCAATAGGAGCTTCACGATCAGCATATGTGCCGGTAAACGTTTCTTCTATTGGGCCATCATTAAAATAGTTATAAGCAATTTTTGTAAAATCATCATCAAACATCCAAACTACAGGATGAAATTCAGCAAAAACAAATTTACCACCTGGTTTTAAGAAAAAACTAACTATTTTCGCCCATTTGTCCATATCCGGCAGCCATCCAATAGTACCATAAGAAGTGAAAACAATATCAAATTCTTTGTCCAGATGATTGGGCAGGTCATATATATCACAGCAAATAAATTCAGCATCCAGCTTTAATTGCTCATTGATATTTCTGGCACTTTCAATGGCTTTATCTGATAAATCCATACCGATGACTTCTGCCCCCATTCTAGCCAAAGAAAGTGTATCCTGACCAAAATGGCATTGTAAATGCAAAATACTTTTGTTTTTTACATCACCCAATAATTCTAATTCGATTTGATTTAATGAGGTTTCTCCCTTCAGAAAACCTTTCATATCATAAAAGTCAGAATTTATATGGTATTCAGTCTTTTTGTTCCAACTATCTTTATTCTTTTTAATGTAATCAGGTTTATCACTCATAATATTCGTAGATATAGTAAATGCATGTTGTTTTTTAGGTTGAAATGGGTTGGTCAACTAAAATTTGACAATCAAACTCCGATTTATGCCGCAAAGTATTGTTCTAATTCACAGGAATTGTAAAAACAAAACTACTTCCTTTTCCTAAATCACTTTCGACCCTTATCTTACCTCCATTTTTTTCAATTAGCTCTTTACAAAGGATTAAGCCTAAACCACTACCTTTTTCTTTTGAACTACCAATTGACTTGGTTTTAATATCAATACGGAACAATTTTAGTTGGTCATCTTTACTAATACCTATTCCATTATCAATAATTGAAACCTGTACATAGTTATTGTTTTTTTCAGCACGAATAATTATCTCACCATCTGAAGGTGTAAACTTAACCGCATTGTTTAATAGATTACGAACAACTGTATTAATCATATTCCTGTCACAAAATACTTTTAGTTCATCATCAACTTCAGTTATTAAATTTATATTTTTGTTTTCGGCAGCAGTTTTATGCAAATTAATATTCGTATTGATAATGTTGTGTAAATCCTGGCTAAATGGTTCAAATTGAATCAATCCTCTTTGTGACTGCGACCAGGTTAATAAATTTTCAAGTAAGCTATATATTTGTTTGGCCGTAACATAAATTTTGCTGATTATTTCTTTCTTATCCTCCTCTTCAGTGCTCTCATAATTATTATTAAGGATTTCGCTTAAGGAATAAAGACCCGAAAATGGGTTTTTAAGATCATGGGCAAGAATTGAAAAAAACTTATCTTTTGTCGCATTCATAAGCTGTAATTCATCTCTTTGGGTTTCCATTTTATCTCGCTGTGATTCAATCTCTTCTTTAGCTTTCTTAATTGATGTTATATCTGAATCAATTGCTATCAATCTAACTAGTTTTCCATTTGCATCTTTAATGGGTGTTAAGGTAGTCAGAGCAAGAATTTCATCACCTGATTTTGCGTTAATGCTTGACTCATAAAATACCGACTTATTTTCTTTTATACTTTCATCAATAAGTTCTAGTATTTTTGGATGTGCACTTTGTTTTAAGAGATTCCCCCCAAGCTGATTGATTACATCATCCTTTGTATAACCATACATTTTGACAAAAGCTTTGTTCACCCATTCTACATAACCTGTTTTGTCCATTATCATTACAGCGTTATCTGTATTTTGGACAACCATTGAAAGCTTTTCAAGTTCCCTGTTTTTTATTTCAATTTCCTCTTTTGACTGCTTTAATTTGTCACGCATTTCAATAAGTGAATACCCTAAAGTGTCATCATTACTTAGTAACTGGTAATGAACTTCTAAATTACCTTCACCTATCTTTTTTGCATAAGCAGCTGTATGGTTAAGTCCATCTATTAATATATTTGCAGAATTAGCCATATCAGCAATTTCATCATTTGTGTTAATCTCAATTTTTTCAGAAGAATCGATTTTTCCTTTTGCCAGTTTTTTTAACAGTTCAGTTGTAGCCTTAATAGGACTGGTTATCGTATTGGCTATTATCCAAATGATAATACTTAGAATGATAAGCCCAAAAACACCAACACCAATGGAAATATAAAAATGCCTGTTCGCATCAACCATTACTATATCAACTGGAACACTAATACCCATTGACCATGGCATATCCGTTTTACCAATAATTATTGGTGATAACATAAAGTACCTTTCCCTACCAAAAGAATCAGCAATAGTAAATGAAAACTCTTTTCCAACTTTTATTTTCTGAACTATGTTTAAATCTTCTTTTTTAAAACAATATATATCAGTAATTGCTTTTGCCAGGTTTTTTATATCAGGATGGGCAACAAATGCACCATTATTTGATACAATAAATGCATAACTGTCTTCAAAAGGTTTAATTTTGTTAATGGTTTTCATGAAATGATTCAGGGGAATATCTACTCCGGTAATTGCCCTGAATTTATTACCGGAAACTATCGGCACAATTATAGTTGTTTCCAATATTGCTTCTTCACTTTCACGAATTTCTGATGGCATTTCAGTAACATCATCATAAGAATAAAAGTATGGATCAATGATATATTCCTTTTTTGTATTTTTAACAATATAATAGGGGTTTTCAGGATTGTAATCAACAGTATCAACCAAACCTTTCATCGTATCTACCAAGAGGTATTCTTCTTTACTTAACAATCCTTTTATTGCTTTTAGTGGATTTTTCCTATTACATAAATATCTTCTACGTCCATGAGTTTTATTATATGATGTATCACAATCGCTTAAGTCCCATTGCAAAAAGGAAGCTATGTAAGAAGGGTTATTTTTAATAAAGTTTTTTAAAATTTCAAATTGAAGATGTTCTCCTTCTTTACCAAATTCATCTTCTACAGCAAGTGCTGCCTGGGCAACTCCCCTGGCAAACCCAAAATCCTTATCCATTTCAGATTTAATTATATTGGCATATTCACGGGCATAAGCGTTGGCAATGATTTTAGCATCATACATGGCCTTGTTTTTATATCTTAAACTTATATATCCTATCCCGGCACTAAAAATTACTATTGAGGTTGACAAGATATATATAAACATACGGGTCTTTAGGCTCATTTTATGATTGTCTAATGAATATTGTTGATTGATTATTGTTCAATTTGGGTATTTGGTTTTTTAATTTGTTTAGTCAAATCTACTAAATTTATTATTTTGTTTTATCATTTTTTCTAGTTTTATTCTTGGTATGTGGATAATGAATATTAATTAGAATAAAAAAACATAGCAGTACTCTCTATTATAATGTTGTGAATCAAAATTGTTTAAAGATCAATATGGCAGCTCTGGATACAAGAGCATTATATTACTCAGAGATGGTTATATCCTGGAATTCTTTTGGTATAGATTTTGATTCTTAAAATATGTAAAATTTACATAAGGAAATAATCTACGAAAAGAACATAAAATAATCTAGAATGAAAAAGAAAAGTTATAGTTTTCCAAGCATGTTTGAAGCAACAAATGAGGAATTAAACTTTGTGTCGAAAGATTTAATAAACGGAATCCAGCTATATGATGAAGACCAGGCTTATATTCTTGGTAATTTAGCTGTTTCTGAAGGCTTATCACCTAATAAAGCAATTAACAGTTCACCGGATGAGCTGGACTATAGCCTTTTTTTAAAAGCAGGGATTTTACTGGCATGCCAATCAAATAACAGACCTTTGACCATTACTACAGGCCTTCCATTCTCTACCTATAACATTTATAAAAAGATGGCCGAAGAATTAATTCTGGATATTAAAAGTGTAGATTACAACAAAGGGACATATAGTAACAAAGGGAAGACAAATTTAAAAACCCAAATCCAAAAGGTGGAAATATTACCTGAAATGGTTGGGAACATTATAGGTTTGCGCGTAGGTGAAGAAAATGCTGAAGGAAGTTTTTTTGTGGTTAGTTTGGGGTATGGAACTTGTGAGGTAGTATTAAGCACAGATAGTGGTATCGTACATAGAACTGCAGCAAGTATTACCGGAATGCAATATGCTGTAGATATGTTTATGCGAGCACTTTCAAACAAATATTATCTTGGTTTTAAAACTGAAAAACAACTAGATATGGTTTTTAGGAATGATTATATCATTCTTAACAGGAAAAAAGTAGATATTGTGGATTTAAGAAAAAGGGTACTTGAGCGATATTATGAGCATGTAATTTCACCTGTTTTAAAACGCTCTTTTACTGATGCAGACTTTGAAAAAGCTGATAGGATTTATTTAACAGGGGGCGGTGCTTTGTACCCTGAGCTAATTGATGCTTTCAATAAAGAATTTAGCGAAATTGCTACGGTAGAAGTGGTAAAAAATCCTTTAACCCTAACTAGTGAAGGTTACAGCCTTAATTCCATAATGCTTACTGGCGGTGATAAATCAACGGCAATTGGTTTAGATGTTGGAAATGCAAATACGGTTCTAACACAATATGAAAGTGATAAGAGTGATAAGAAGGAAAGTTTTAAACCTGTTTTTACATAAGGTAATCTTTAAAAACGCAAACTTCTGCGTTACTCAAATTTTATTATTTTTAGTGTTTCCCAGAAAAAAATAAAAACACAAACTCAGTTTACTGAGCTTTGTTTCGTAGATCAATTCAAAAAGCCGCTTTTTAGGGAGCGGCTTCTTTTTTTATAGCAAAATAGTATCGTACTATTTTAATTTTTTATGACATAACCACCAGTCATAACATTCAAATTCACCTTTTTTGGCTTTTTCTAACCTTTCTTCAGCTGTTTTAGTGTCTGTAGCCGGAGGAATTATTACATGATTACCAACCATTTCGCTGTTTGGCCAGTTGGCGGGCATAGCTACTTTGTTCTTATCCGAAATTTGCATGGCTTCAACAGCTCTTAGAATTTCATCCATATTCCTACCTAATTCTTGTGGATAATAGAATATAATCCTAATTTTTGAATCAGCATCAACAATAAATACAGCACGAACCGTGTTTGTACCTTTTCCCGGATGTATTAAGCCAAGTTCAGCAGCAACTTTACCTGTATCGGCAATAATAGGGAATTCAATTTTAACCCCAACATTATCTTTAATCCATTCTTCCCACTTAATATGGGCAAAGACCTGATCAATACTCAAACCAATCAATTCTGTGTTCAGTGCCCTGAATTTGTCATACCTTTTTTGAAATGCTACAAATTCAGTTGTACATACTGGTGTAAAATCAGCAGGATGGCTAAATAAAACAAACCACTTTCCTTTATAATCACCAGGCAAATTTTTCATTCCATGAGTTGTTTGAACTTTCATTTTTGGGAAATTATCCCCTAACAAAGGCATTCCTTTTTTCTTCTTCATATTGTTTAATTTTTCGAGTTATTAATTTTTAAACAAAGATATGGCAGAATACAATATAAATCAAATCAATAATATTTATATTGTCATATATTTAATTTATATTTGTCTTCTATAACGATTAATTTATCTAACATTTTAAATAATACATATGACACTTGTTCAATTTGAATATATAATTGCACTAAACAAACACAGACATTTTGTTACGGCTGCTGAAAAATGTTTTGTTACTCAACCAACTTTAAGCATGCAAATTCAAAAACTTGAAGATGAATTGGGGGTTAAAATTTTTGATCGCAAAAAGCAACCCATTGAACCGACCGTAATGGGTGAAAAGATAATTCATCAGGCAATGATAGTACTTGACAACGCTCAAAAAATTCCAGAAATGATAGATGAAATAAAAGGGGAGATAAAAGGTGAGTTACGCATAGGTATTATTCCCACAATTGCTTCATATTTAGTTCCACTTTTTATAACACAAACCATAAATGAATATCCTGACTTACATATTCAGATTGAGGAACTTTTAACAGATCAAATAGTCGATGCATTAAGTAATAATGAGTTAGACATAGGAATAATTGCAACCCCTTTGGGTGAAACAGGAATACGTGAAATTCCTCTTTACTATGAACCTTTTGTCGTTTTTACATCAAAAGAACACCGTTTTTATCAAAAAGAAAAAATTAATGCTCATGACCTGACCATTGATGATATGTGGTTACTAAACGAAGGGCATTGTTTTAGCAGCCATGCGATTAATTTATGTGGTACCGACCAAATAAAGACTCAATCACTGGCATTGAATTACCGCAGTGGTTCTTTAGAATCATTAAGCAAACTGGTGGAACAACAGTACGGATATACATTACTCCCCTGGCTTGCTCTATTGGATATGGAAGAGCGTAAAAAAGATTTGGTCAGGGATTTTAACTCCCCCGTACCAAAAAGAGAGGTAAGTATTGTTGTAAAAGAATCTTTCTTAAAGGAAAAGGTTATAGAAGTTTTCAAAAACAAAATTTTGGAAAATATACCGCAATCTTTAAAAAATTTGGATGATGGAATGTTGGTTAATTGGAAATAAATATATATCCGGGGACTATGAATTTTCAACATAAAATAAACCGATTGACATTGGGAAGACAGCATAACTTTTAGCAACTGATGCGAGTTACGGATTGCGTGTTACAAGCCTCTTCGTACGTGTCAATCCCGTAACTCGTAACAAGACAACATTAAAATTGACAACGAACAACATGTTGGTAAAATTGTACCTTAAGCGCCTAAATTAACAACAGTAAAACATCATGACAAGATCAGAAATATAATAGGAATAATAATCCCGGCAACAGTTAACCAACCACCTCGACCTGCTAAACCATTTTTTCCTTTTAAAAGAAAAAGACCGGTAATAGCCAGTAGAATTAATGCACCGGCAAAAATATCAGAAAACCATGTCCACCATCCATTTGGGTTGTAATGTAAATAATTTACCTGGTAAAAAACCTGCCTTTTTCGCAAAAATTCAGCAGTTCCTTCACCAGTTTCAGTATTAACAACAACAGAAGATCCGCCTTTAAGAAAAATTTTTATATAGCCACTTTGTGGATAATAGTGTTTTTTATAATTATCCCTATCATCAATTTGATCTAATAAATATAAAATATTTTCTTCTACCGGCAGGGATTTGCTCAGGTTAATATCAGTTGTAAAATCCTTAAGTTCAACAACATAATTAGGATTCCAATCATGCATATGGTTAAGAGCAATACCTGATAATCCATATATTATTGTTACACCTACAAAGAAGAATCCAAAATCACGGTGGAGTATCCTACTCCATTTTCTAATAAACTTCATTAATTCTAGAGACCTTCTTTAGTGGTTGTTCCTGCTGGTTTTTCTTTATGCGAAACATATTCAAGTGAATAATCTGAAATATAATCAACACCGGCAGATTTCATTGAATCCCTTAAAGAGGCTATATGCTCTTTTTTTCTTTTAAAAAGTTTATCATCTGTTTCGCCTTCGCTATGGCTTTTAATATTATCTTCTTCCATTTTTAAACAATAAGCTTCGTCAAACCTTTCCTCACGTACAATACCTGTAACAACAATTTCACTGCCTTTTAATGAATCATTAAAACGGGTTTCTGATAATACATGAATATCACCATCATCTGCAACAAGAAGCATTTTTTTTCCACCATGCTTACATACATGATCAACAATTCCACTTACCATAATTTCCTGGTCTACAAAATCACCAGCTTTGTTATCAAATTCTCCCAAAGCAATTTTAGTTGTAATTTGTTCTGTAGTTTCTACAATATCAATTTGGTTTTCTTCTGTTTTTTGTTCTGTGGTACATGAAGCTAATAAGCCTGTAATTGCAATAATTGTTAAAATTTTTTTCATCTGTTTATATTTAATTATTTTTAATGGCCAGATAGCCTGTTCCGCCAAAGCGGAAGAACATCCACATTCTACAAGCGACACACTCAAAGTATACTACACTTAATAATCATCCTTCCCGAAATATCGGGACAAGCTGTGTGTGTTAAAATTACTATCATGGATGTTTCATCATTTAATTTATTAAGATTAAATTTCCGTTTAATTAATTTTAAAAGGCGGTAAAGATAATTAAATCCTGTAATTTTGATATAAAAGTTGATAAATATCAATGTTTTACTAACTTTAAACTTAGTCATTTTATAAATTTAGATCGTATACCATGAAAAAAAATCTCTTATTTTTAATTAGTCTTATAATTAGCGTGCCCTTATTTGCACAAGAAGATAATGAGCACTTCTTGCACAACTTTCTTGTTGGAGAATATGATTTAATAGGTAAAATGATTGAGAGTGACCAAACCTATTATGGCACAATGAAAATTGATTTTAAAAATAACCAATTCGAGATCATCCGCAAAATAGGCAAATCTTCCATAGGAGCAAATGCGGTAATAAAAAAAATAGGTCCGGAAAAAATAGAAGTCTTTGTAATAAACTTTATTGAAAATGGTAATAATTATGAAGTTACTTACATGATAGGTTCTGATTTTGATAATTATGGGCGTTTAACCGGCTATAAATATTATAAAAACAAAGAGACTGAAAATCCCGGACTCGAAGCATTATTTAGTAAGCATTAGAAACCAAAAATTCTGCCTCAATAATATTCGCAATCAGTCAGGCCTTGACAATCGAATTTTTAGAAGTCACCTTATATGTTTCAAACATATATGCTTCAGGTAATGCTAGAGTGCCTTCGCCTTTTAAATAGTGACTGATAAAAGGAAATTCAATGCTATCCCGGTAAAAATCAGAAGGTGGTGGTGTGTTTCCAAAAAAGACATTCTCCAATACTAAACCATCGCCCCTGGCAAATCCACCATGTCGCCATGGTCCCATAACAATTCTGTTATTATTATTCTTAGTATTTAAAAAAGTAAATTAATTTGGCTAAAAGTAAATATTTTTTCGAACAAGTTAAATAGTTGAAAAAATAAATGTCCTGAATAATTGATTTGGCCGTATAAAGAATAAATTGTATTTTTCGACCCCGAAATAAATTCAAAAAAGAATATGTATAATTCAAAAATAGTAGGTGCTGGTCATTATGTGCCAGAAAAGGTTGTAACAAATAAAGACCTTGAAAAATTGATGGATACCAGCGATGAATGGATCCGTGAACGTTCAGGTATTGAAGAGAGAAGATTTGCTGAATTTGGCAAAGACACTACCTCAAATATGGGTACAAAAGCGGCAAAAATAGCATTAGAAAGAGCAGGGCTAACTGCAGACGATGTTGATTTCATTGTTTTTGCAACACTTAGCCCGGATTATTATTTCCCAGGGCCAGGTGTAACTGTTCAGCATGAACTTGGTTGTAAAAGAACAATTGGTGCACTTGATGTACGAAACCAATGTTCTGGTTTTGTTTATGCATTATCTGCTGCAGATCAATTTATAAAAACAGGAATGTATAAAACGATTCTGGTTATTGGCTCAGAGATACAAAGTAATGGATTGGATTTGACTACAAGGGGAAGAGCTATTAGCGTATTGTTTGGTGATGGTGCTGGTGCAGTAGTTTTACAAAGAACTGAAGATAATAATAAAGGCATATTATCATCACATTTACATTCACAAGGTGAATTTGCTGATATGCTATGTGTTAAAGGTCCGGGAAACTTTAAAGAAACAAAATTCTATCCGGATATGCACATTGATTATGAATATTCTACCGGTCAAATGGATGGCCAAGGGGTGTTTAAAAATGCGATAGTGCGTTTTTCGGAAGTTATTATGGAAGCATTACAATCTAATGGGTATTCTCCAGCTGATTTAGATATGTTCGTACCACATCAAGCAAATTTAAGGATTACCCAATTTGTTCAGAAAAAATTACAACTACCAAATGATAAAGTCTATAGCAATATTCAAAGGTATGGAAATACAACTGCTGCTACAATCCCAATTATTTTAAGTGAATTGTGGGAACAAAAAGGGATTAAAGATGATGACTTATATGTATTAGCGGCTTTTGGTAGTGGTTTTACATGGGCTTCTGCTTTAATTAGATGGTAATGATTTAGTAATTGGAAATTAGTAACTGGTAATTGGTCAATTAGTGGTCAAGCAAAGCTAATGAATATCAATGACAGTGTAGCGAATTACTGACACACAAATAAGAAAATAAAAAAAGATGCAACAAAAGTTGCATCTTTTTTTATATCTACTTATCTACACATCATATTTTTTGTACTTTTGCGAAAAATACAAATTTCAATACAAAGTATAATATTAAAAAATTAAAAATATGATACAACAAGCATCAAAAATTATTTGGACCGAAATTGATGAAGCACCTGCTTTGGCAACTTATTCTTTACTGCCAATAGTTAATGCTTTTACAAAAGCCGCTGGCGTTACAGTTGAAACAAGGGATATTTCACTTGCAGGCCGTATTATTGCTAACTTCCCGGACAACCTTAGTGATAATCAAAAAATACCGGACTTTTTATCAGAATTGGGTGCATTAACACAGAAACCTGAAGCTAATATTGTGAAATTACCCAATATTAGCGCTTCTATACCACAACTACAAGAAGCAATCAAAGAATTGCAAGATAAAGGTTATAATCTTCCTAACTATCCTGAAGAAGCAAAAACTGATGAAGAAAAAGCATTAAAAGATCGCTTTACAAAGGTTCTTGGTAGTGCTGTAAACCCTGTTTTACGTGAAGGTAATTCTGACAGAAGAGCTGCAGCTTCTGTTAAGAAATTTGCACAAATGAATCCTCACCGTATGATGAAGGAATGGCCTTCTGACTCTAAATCTTATGTTTCACACATGAGCAGTGGTGATTTTTATGGTAATGAAAAATCAGTTTGCCTTGAAGCCGACACTGATTTTAAAATTGAATTTACCGATGAGAAAGGAAATAGTTCTATCTTAAAAGACAATTTATCAGCTATTAAAAACGAAGTGCTTGACGCAACTTACATGAGTAAAAATGCACTAAGAACATTTTTTGCAGAGCAAATTGAGGATGCTAAAAATAATGATGTGCTTTTATCATTACACTTAAAAGCAACTATGATGAAGGTTTCTGACCCAATCATGTTCGGTCATGCAGTTTTAGTTTATTATAAAGATGTTTTTGAAAAACATGCTGATATAATCAAGGAACTAGGGGTTAATGTAAATAATGGTTTAGGCGATCTTTATGCCAAAATCCAAAATTTAGATAATGATAAAAAATCAGAAATAGAAGCTGATATCCTGGCTGTATATAAAACCCACCCTGAATTAGCAATGGTTGATTCAGATAAAGGTATCACAAATTTACATGTTCCTAACAACATTATAGTAGATGCATCAATGCCGGTAGTTATTCGTGATGGTGGTAAAATGTGGAATACGGCAGGAAAACTACAAGATACAAACGCAATGGTTCCAGACAGATGTTATGCAACTATGTATCAGGAAGTTGTTGACAATTGCAATACATATGGCGCATTTAATCCTGCTACAATGGGAAGTGTTTCAAATGTTGGCTTAATGGCTCAAAAGGCTGAAGAATATGGTTCGCACCCAACAACTTTTGAAATACCTGCAAATGGTACAGTTAAAGTTATTGATGGTACAGGTAATGTAATGATGGAACACAATATAGAAAAAGGCGATATTTGGAGAATGTCAAGAGTAAAAGACATTCCGGTTCAGGACTGGGTAAAACTTGCAGTTACAAGAGCAAAAGCAACCGGAGTTCCTGCAATATTTTGGTTAGATGAAAATAGAGCCCACGATGTGCAAATCATTAAAAAAGTAAATAAATATTTAAAAGATCATGATACAAATGGTTTAGATGTACGTATTATGTCACCAGTAGATGCTATGGCATTTTCTTTAGAGAGAATTAGAAAAGGTGAAGACACCATTTCGGTTACCGGAAATGTATTACGTGATTATTTAACAGATCTTTTCCCAATATTAGAATTAGGAACTAGTGCAAAAATGTTATCGGTTGTACCTTTATTAAAAGGTGGTGGACTTTTTGAAACTGGAGCAGGTGGTTCAGCCCCTAAACATGTTCAGCAATTCTTAAAAGAAGGACACTTAAGATGGGATTCACTTGGTGAGTTTTTAGCTTTAACAGTATCTTTAGAGCATTTAGCTACTAACTTCAACAACGAAAGAGCACAAATTTTGGCTAATACACTTGATCTTGCAATAGGTAAATATCTTGAAAATGGAAAATCACCTTCAAGAAAAGCTGGAGAATTAGATAACAGGGGAACTCATTTTTTCCTTGCTCAGTACTGGGCACAAGCATTAGCTGAACAAACAAATGATAAAGAACTTCAGGAAAAGTTTGCTAAAGTTGCCGGACAACTGAAAGAAAACGAAACAAAAATTCTTGAAGAGATTGCTGCTGCTGAAGGTAAAGCTACGGATATAGGTGGTTATTACAAACCAAATACAGAAAAAACTGAAAAGGCAATGCGACCAAGTGAAACGCTTAATGCAATTGTTGAAGCGATTTCGTAATTGGTGGTCATTAGTCATTAAATCATTGGTATATTAGTGATTAAATAGTAATTAATGACCAATGACGCTCAATGACAGCGAAGCGTAATGACAAAATGACCAATGACAAGCATAGCGAAATGACAATATTTAATAAAAAAAGCCTGAAATATTTCAGGCTTTTTTTATTTTTGTATATTATAATAATTAAAATAGAAAATTATGCTTACAGAAAAAGTAGAAAAAGCTCTTAATAACCAGATTATGCTTGAAGCTTACTCATCACAATTATATTTGGCAATGGCTTCATGGGCAGAAAAAAACGGCTATAATGGCTCTGCTCAATTTTTATATGAACATGCTGACGAGGAAAGAGAACATATGCTAAAGCTGTTCCATTATATTAATGATCGCGATGGACATGCAATTGTTCCTGCCTTAGATAAACCTCCTTATAAATTTGATTCAATTAAAACAGTTTTTGAGGAAGTTTTAAACCATGAACGAATGATTTCAGCTAGTATTAATGATTTGGTTGGAATCTGTATTGATGAAAGGGATTATACTACCCAAAATTTCTTACAATGGTATGTTGCCGAACAAATTGAAGAAGAAAGTTTATCAAAAACAAATTTAGATAAATTAAACCTTCTTGGTGATGATAAAGCAAGAATGTATATGTTTGACAAAGAGATGAAAGAAATGAGTGCCGGTTTTGCAGATGATGCGGCTGAGTAATTATAATTTATCAAATAGATATACAGGACACACGGATTTCAAAGAATAATATGTTTTATAACAGAAAGGTTAATAAGCCTTTGTAATCTGTGTGTTCACTTCAAATGAAAAAAATCATTATTTCAGAACCACCTTATAACTACTCGCCCTTCCACCTTTAACAATTTCAACATTATATATGCCTTTGGCATGTTTTTGCAAATCAATTTGCTGATTTATTGATAATACATTTTTTTGTTCACTAAAATAAACTGGTTTACCTTGCATATCATAAATAGCAATCAGATAATCCCCGGGATGCTCGCCTTCAATTTCAATATTAAAAATTCCATCGGAAGGGTTTGGATAAACCTTTGCATTTAGTGATTGGAAAAACGGAACTTTAGGTGTATAAACCTCTGTATCATATTTAGCACTATATATTCCGTTGGCATGCGTCCCTACTACTACAGTACCATCTTTACGTGTTTT
>JBDLJL010000068.1:0-25382 GCA_039714415.1 Bacteroidota bacterium | reverse complement strand
AAATTTCAAATTATAAGGTACTTGTTAATATCTGTAACCCTCATTTTTATTGCTGCGGCTTTAAAATTGTACAGGCAGTTTGAAAAGAATACTTTGGATATGTTGAGTTTTATAGCAAATGGTTTAAGGGCTGAAATAAGTAATATATCAAGAAAAGACTGGTATTTGTTTAGTATTGTTTTTGTTTTTGCAACTTTAATTAAAGCTTATTATTTTTTCACACAACCTATAACAAATGATGAGGCATTCACTTTTTTAAGTTATGTAAATCAGGGGGTTGCAGCTTCTGCGTCATATTATAACCTGACAAATAACCACATTTTACATTCTTTGCTGTGCAATGTATTTAACTTATTGCCGGTTAGCCCGGTATATTCATTACGTATAGCATCTTTTCTGACAGGTTCCGTTACTTTGTTTATAGTTTTTATTTTTTTCAGGAAACTATTTGACATTAAAGCTGTATTTATGGCTTTTGTTTTCTTTGCTTTTGCCCCGGCTTCAATTCAATACGGATTTTTGGCACGCGGATACAGTTTGATCCTTTTATTCACAACTATTTCAACTTTTGCTCTTTTTGAATTAATTAAATATAATGAAAATAAAAAAAAGCTTTGGTTCATATTTATTATTTCTAGCGCTTTGGGATTTTATTCGATACCTGTTTATTTATATGTTTTTGCTTCACATATTACTTTTTATTTTATCTATTCTTTAACTGCTTCGAAATTTTTGCTAATTAAAAACATAAAAGAGTTATTTATTGCCTCGTTAATTGTTGGCTTAGTAGTCTCTATACTGTATTCGCCTGTTATGTTAGTAAGTGGTTTCGATTCACTTGTAGGGAACGATGTAATTAAAAGCTTATCTACAAACGAATTTATGTTCGTATTTGTTGAATTTATACCGGATTATATTCAATGGGTTTTTGGATATAATATGTTTCTTATAAGTGTGGCTTTTGTAGTTATACCAATTGGCCTTATTTATAGTTATAAAAAAAGACGCGATTTATTTTTAATAATTATCAGCTTTTTAATTGTACCTATAATATTGATTTTTATTCAGCGCATTACTTTATATAATCGATTATTTGTATTTGTTGTGCTTTTTATGGGTATGGTCGTTGGTTTATTTACTGAATTAATATTGAAAAAATTTGAAGTCAAGAAAATTTTGTCGGATATTTTCTTATACAGTTCTGCTACAATATTGGCTTTATTGCTGTTAGTAGGTTTAAATAATCAATGTAAGCAACAAAAATTAAAGAACAATATGGCATATAATTTTGCCGATAAGGTTGAAAATAACTCCACTATTTTTAGTACAAATGAAGTACGGTATTATACTTTTTTAAAATTCAAGGCCATGTTTCTTGATAAAAAGGAGATTGAACTTTTTCGTGAAGATTTTGATAAGAATTTTGCTTATGATTATATTTCAGAAACAAAAGAGGAAGGCGAAAACTTTGTTGCACAATCAAAATACAATTATTCAATAGCTTACGAAGATGAATTTATAAGGCTTTATAAACGGGAGTAAACTTTAAAGAAAATGAATTATGTAATTAATGATAATAATTGATATTCTACCTGAGACTTTATTTATTTTCTTACTTTTGCGCCAAATTGAAGAATAAAATGTTGCAGGGGTACAAAAATATATCAATCAAAGATTACACTTATAATTTACCTGATGAGCGAATTGCCAAATATCCGCTTGAAAACAGGGATGATTCAAAATTAATCTATGGGGTAAATTCTGATATTAAAAATACACGATTTAAAGAATTACCCAATCTGTTAGATAAGGATGATTTACTCATTTTTAATAATGCAAAGGTAATACAAGCCCGTTTGGCATTTAAAAAAGCAACAGGTGCCAATATTGAAATATTTTGTCTTGAACCCCATAATCCGGCTGATTACAACCTATCATTTCAAAGTACCAATAATTGTGAATGGAAATGCATGGTTGGTAATTTAAAAAAATGGAAAACAGGAAGTTTGCATAAAGAAATTACTATTAATAGTTCCATCTATACAATTGAAGCTAAAAAGCTTGCACAAAATGGTGCTTCAGTAATTGTTGGTTTTAGCTGGAAATCAATTGAACCTTCTGACCAGGGCTTAACTTTTGCTGATATTCTTGAACAGACCGGTAAAACCCCACTTCCCCCATATTTGAACCGTGAAGCTGAAAAATCTGACAAAACCCGATACCAGACTGTTTATGCCAAACAAAAAGGCTCAGTAGCAGCACCTACTGCCGGTTTGCATTTTACAGAAGATGTATTTAAAAGTTTAGCAGAAAAGGGAATTAAAAATCTGGAGCTAACCTTACATGTTGGTGCCGGTACCTTCCGACCTGTTAAAAGCGAAACAATAGAAGGTCATGAAATGCATGAAGAACATTTCAGGGTTGAAAAAGAATTTTTGCAAAAACTATTTGATCAGAAAGGGCGTATAGTTGCCGTTGGTACAACTTCTGTCCGAACTTTGGAAAGCTTGTATTGGCTAGGTGTTAAAATAGTGGACAAGACCGTTAATCCTGATCAGCTTATTATTGGCCAGTGGGAAGTATATTCCATGAAGCATGATATTTCTTTTAAACAATCTATTTCGGCATTGATAGAATACATGTCTTTGCATAATATTGAATTTTTGGATGCAATTACGCAAATTATTATTGTTCCCGGATATAAATTTAAAGTAATTGATGGATTAATCACTAATTTTCATCAACCGCAAAGTACATTATTATTGCTTATAGCTGCCGTAGTTGGGGATAAATGGAAAAAAATATATGACTATGCCCTTGCGAATGATTTTCGGTTTTTGAGTTATGGGGATAGTTCGCTGTTTTGGGTATGATAGTTTTATAGCCACTTAGACTGATTAATTGACTACCGCCGAACTAAAGGTCCATAAACTTATAATATGTTAGCCTTATTGGGTTTAGCTTTTGGGCGATGGTATTTATGTCTTTAAGCTATTTAAAAATTCATCTGGGGTCATTACTGGTATCCGAACGCCTTTAAAATCCTTTCCATTTCTTGTGATTAATATGTCACATTCCATTCTTAGCGCACTAAAATATTGTAATGAATCTTCATAGTCTGAAAAATCAGAGTTAAGTCCCTTTTCAATAATTTTCTCGTCAAGTTCGCATATTTTAGAAATAACCTTGAATTTCCTTAACTTATCTTTTGTTTTTTCAATTCCTTCATATTTCGTAAGAAAATAGCTAACTGTAGCATAAGAAAATGCTGATACTACGATTTCAATCTTTCTTTTGTCCGCCAGGGTTGCTATTTTAGCTGATGTTAAATAAAATGGCTCACGCTCCCCTAAAAAGTCTAGAATTACGTTTGTGTCCAAAAATACTTTCATACTTATTTGTATTTTTCTGTCATATGGTTTAAGTATTCAGACTTGTAGTCAAGGTCTGCCGGAATATTAACACCTGTAGACATGCTCTTTACAAACGGAGAGATTTCAAAATCATCATCAGTATCCTTCTTGTCCTGACTTATTAAAGATTTTAAATAGGCTTCAATAATTCTTGATAAACTACGTTTATGGGAAGAAGCATACTCTTTTGCTTGTTCGATTACAAATTTGTCGAGTTTTAAAGTTAGTTTTGTATCCATTGAATTTAAATCTATACGTGCAAATATACAAAATCAATCCGTAGTGTGCAAGTTTAATTCTAAATCTTTACTACTGCCCAATAACCCGATAAATATATTTTGTACCTGCCAAAGTTTGAAAAGAGTCTGTTTTTAAAGTAAGGTAATTTTTAAAAAAAAATATATTTTCATTAGCTGATAAATAGGCTGCACGGTTATATATAATTGGTTCATTAATGCAATCAGTATAAATATTCCTCTTTTTATTTAATAGAGAGTCAATTTTTACCCGAAGTTCTATTCTGTCTGTTCCATTGATTTTATATCCTGCCGGTGATTTAAGAATATGCTTATTCCAGGGAACTCCTGTATGGTAATAGATTTTATTTTGAATAAACACATCTTCCGATAAAATAAAATAATCATCAGGCTGCATTTCAATAATATTAATTAATTGTTTATTGTTTTGATAATCTAAAAAATAATTTGGAAAAATTGCAAAACTAAAATTCCAGATGAGTATCGTTACTCCCAGGTTTTTATAAAATTTGGAGCTTAAATTCACATAACCGGTAATTAACAAAAGGCTCAAGGCTGGTAACATGATCATAAACTCAGCGTTACCACCGGCAAAAACGGCAAAAGCAAACTGTAAAATAAAAATTATTAGATGTGTTCGCAGAAAATGTATGTTCAATGGCTTTTTAATTCTTGTAGATTTAAAGTTTAACAAAGCTTTTATAAGAAAAAAAGCAAAAAACAATATTACCACAATTAGAAAAATGAACTTTTTTATCAATATAATAATTATTCCATGCACCTGCACATAACTTCTAATCATGTTTATGAATCCAAGAACTATATAATTTATATTAAATTGTACATGAGCTATACCATAAAAATAATCGAATAAAACAAAAGAAAAAAAGCTATTTGCCCGCATGAAATCATTATTCCCGTAGCGAAATGCAATAAAATAAACTAATGGGATCAGAAGAGCAGGAAGTGTGAAAAACAAAATTGATTTGACTTTTCTCTTATATAAAAGCAAACCAATAAAAAGCCCAAAAGCCCAAAAGATATGAATTTGGTGAAAAATGCAAGCCAAAGAAGCAAATAATCCACTTAAAGCAATTAGTAAAGTCTTTTGTTTATTTAGGAATAATAAAAAATAATAACTGGATAGTAACGACAGAAAAAAGGGTAGGACATAGGCTTCATTTTCGGTGGCAAAGCGTAAAAAAACAAAACTACTTCCTGCAATTAACAATAAGCCGGTAATCGTTCTTTTCTCAATAGGCAGTTGCTTTATGATTTTAAGAAAAACAGATAATGCAAGTCCGGCAACAACAGCATTAAGAATTTTCATCAACTGCAATACATTTATCTCAAAACCAAATGATTGAAAGGTTGAATAAATGAGACGGCCCGGGAGATTATACAATAAATGATGTGGGAAAAAAAGGTCATTATTCCATTTTACATTTCCTGCATAGATATAAGCATCAGTAGTTGAATTATGGGTAGGGAAAAGAAGGTAAAAAAAAGTGAATGCTATGATTATTAGCTGATTGCTATATTTTTTTGGAAAAGTTGATACCATAACTAAAGTTCCAAGTTTCAAAAAGTGTATTATGCTACCAATAAAATAAAAGTGGCGCAAAGTCAAAATTCTGCAAAAAGAAAGGTTCCCTGTAATTTTAAAGGAAACCTTTCTTTATATAATTTATAGCATTGGCAATGATAACGCAACCTGTTTTACAAGTATATCATTCTTAATCTTAATGGTCATGGTGGTGTCCGTCTTCATGGACGTGGCCATGTTCCAGTTCTTCTTTAGTTGCTTCACGAATAGAAAGGATAGCCCCTGTAAAATATAAATCTTCCCCTGCTAAAGGGTGATTAAAATCTAGTTTAACCTGATCTTCGTTTACAGAAAGAACTTTTCCATTATAATGGTTACCTTCTTCATCTTGTAAAGGGATAAAGTTTCCAACTGTCAATAAACCATCTTCAATTTTGCCCCCAACTTCAAAAGCACTCATAGGAATTTCAGCCAGGTTTTCTTCGTTTCTTTGGCCATATGCTTGGTCACTTGTTAACTTAAATTCAAATGTTTCATTTTCTTTCATCCCCTGCAGTTTCTCTTCAAATTTTTCGAGCATAAAGCCTGTACCATATATAAAACTAAATGGTTTGTTTTCTTCAACAGCTTCAATAATTTCTTCATCTTTATTATTTAATCTCAATTCATATCGAACTGAAACTACTTTATTTTTTTCTGCAATCATTTTTTAAAGTTTTTAATTATAAAAGAATACAATGATACAATGATTTTTTTAATTTGAGAAACTATTATAATTTGCTCCTTCTCTTCATATTGTCAAATCGTACTTAACGGTCTGGTCTTAATTATTTATACTTTACCTCTTGATAATCTATCAAAATTTCAGTATATTGCATAATATAAGTTTTGTCTATATCTATATAAATTAAAAAAATAACAATTTATGTTTTAAATATTTTTTAATAAATAATATATACATACATTTGCATCTGAATATACATAATAAATATTTAATAAAATTATTAATCCTTAAAATTTATAAAAATGGCAGTTTTAACAGGAAAAAAAGCACCTTCTTTTAGTGCACCAGCAGTTATTAACGGTGGTGAAATGGTAGATTCATTTTCACTAGACCAATATTTAGGTAAAAAACATGTAATATTTTTCTTTTACCCGGCAGATTTTACTTTTGTTTGTCCAACAGAATTATTGGCTTTTCAAAAGAAAATTGCGGAGTTCGAAAAAAGGGATGTAGCGATAGTTGGCTGTTCAGTCGACTCCCAGTTTTCTCACTGGAAATGGTTAACAACACATGTTAATGATGGTGGTATTGAAGGCGTAAAATACCCACTTGTAGTTGACCAGTCAAAGACAATATCAGAGAATTTTGATGTACTTGCCGGTGAATATAACTATAATGAAGCTGGCGAATTAATTTTTAATGGTACACCTATGGCATACCGAGGTCTGTTTTTGATAGACAAAGAAGGTATTGTTCAGCATCAGGTTGTTAACAACATGCCTTTAGGACGAAGTATCGACGAAACCTTGCGTATGGTAGATGCATTACAATTTTTTGAGAAAAATGGTGAAGTTTGCCCTGCCGACTGGCACGAAGGAGATGTTGGACTTGTTGCTACCCAAGAAGGTATTTCTGAATATTTGACAAAACATAAATAAGGTAGCTTAAAATATTTATTCATAAACCAATGGGGTAACTCATTGGTTTTTTTGTTAGTATATCCTAAAATTCGCAGGCCTATGCATATAAGTTTGATAGTCAGAGCCTCACTATTCTAAAGAAGGTGAAAAGAGTTGCATTCAACTTGTTGATTAATAACAAAGTGAGACTCTGACTTGCGAAAACAAGGTATATTAGAAAACTACCAAAATTAACTAAATACAGTTATTGCTTGAAGAGACGCACGGCCGTAGGTCTCTTCAAGCAATAAAATACACATTATATAACATACGAATTATCCAAAACAGTACTTTCTGATTTTCAATATTAACCTTACTTTTTTATTTTTGCAACATGCGAAAATGGATTGATTTTTATTTAAAGGAAAAAAACAAATTTACCAGCCAACTGCTTAAATGGGGAAATAGCAAAGACAATTTCATTGTATTAAACGGCAATAGTGGACTTGTTGATAAACAAACATACAGGAATTATGATTTAATTGCTGCTGCTGGAGCAATTGAGCAAATTTCTTGTAATTCAACAAGTTGTTTTGAACAATTACGCAGTTTTTCCAAAAAAAATGATGATTGGTTATTTGGTTATTTTAGTTATGATCTAAAAAATGAACTTGAAGATTTAAAGTCTGAAAATTTTGATGGTTTAGGCTTCCCAGAACTTTATTTTTTTATTCCTGAATATATATTTTTAGTTAAAGATGATAAATTAGACATTGGCTATTTGTCGCATTTAACCTGTAGCACTACTGTTGCACCTATTTTTTATGAAATAGAAACTTTTGTTCAGGAAAACAATAATACTGATTATCAAAAAAATGAAATAAATAATAGGATTTCAAAACAAGAATACTTATCCATCGTTGAGAAACTGCAAAAGCATATACTTAAAGGTGATATTTACGAAGCAAATTTCTGTCAGGAATTTTATGCAGAAAATTCTAAAATTAATCCATTGGAAATCTATCAAAGACTGAATTCTGTTTCACCTACACCGTTTTCGGCTTATCTGAAAAATAATAATAATTACTTAATGTCTGCCAGTCCTGAAAGATTTTTGACAAAACGTGGTGAAAAAATCATATCACAGCCTATTAAAGGAACAGCAAAAAGAGGTAATAATCCGGGGGAAGATGAAAAACTAAAACTTGAGCTGGAAACTAATGAAAAAGAAAGGGCAGAAAACATAATGATTGTTGACCTTGTCCGGAATGATCTTTCAAAAACTGCAAAAAAAGGAAGTGTTGAGGTAGAAGAACTCTGCAAAATTTATAGTTTTGAGCAGGTACACCAGATGATATCAACAGTTGGTGCTAAGATAGACTCAGAAAAATTTGACATTATTGATGTAATTAAAAATGCATTCCCTATGGGTTCAATGACCGGGACCCCAAAAATAAGGGCTTTGGAACTTATTGAAAAATACGAAAAAACCAAGCGGGGATTATATTCGGGAGCTGTCGGATATATTAGCCCGGATAAAGACTTTGACTTTAATGTTGTGATACGCAGTATTTTATATAACGAAAAAAATAAATATTTTTCATACATTGTTGGCAGTGCCATAACTTTTAAATCAGATGCAGAAATGGAATATGATGAATGTTTACTTAAAGCTAAAGCGATGCGAAAGGTATTAGAAACTGGTCATAATTAAGTCATTGGCCATTGGTTTATTGGTAGTTCATTAGTAACTTGTAATTGGGTCATTAGGTCATTTAATAGTCATTAAGTGGTCATTGGTGATTTGAGAATTTGAAATGCAATCAAATAAACAAATAAGCGAATCCACAAATAAACGAATAGCCAAATAACTAATTGCATTTAAAGCCCTTTTGGTACTGTGAATGAAAATGTGCTACCTTTTCCTTCCTCGCTTTTAACTTTTAAAGTACCCTTATTTTTTTCAACAAATTCTTTGCATAAAATAAGGCCTAAACCGGAACCCTTTTCACCTTCTGTACCCCAGGTACTAAGCTTTTTACCAGAATCAAAAAGTTTTGATAAATCTTCCTTTTTAATACCAATACCGCTATCTTTGATGTTAATGACAAACATGCCATCTTGTTGCTCTTCAATACCTATTTTAATTTCTCCATCACTTGGTGTAAACTTGATAGCATTACTTAAAAGGTTTCTTATAACCAGGTCAATCATACTTTTATCAGCAAAGCATATATAATCCTGAGCCATTTTTTTTGTTAGTTTGATTTTCTTATTTTCAATTGGAATGTTTATCAAATCCACATTTGCATCCACCAAGGAATTTAATTCAAAATTATCCGGATTATAGTAAATCTCACCTTTTTGGCTTCTAGCCCAGTTAAGAAGGTTTTCTAATAAATTATATGTCCTGTCTGTCGATTTGTGAATATCATGGATCATAAGTTCAGTTGATTTTTCATCAAAGCGATCCCGATGGGTTGAAAACATATTAAGGATAGACAACATTGAGCTTATTGGGCTTCTCAGGTCATGGGCAATAATGGAAAAAAAACGGTCTTTAGTTGTAATTAGTTCTTTAAGTTGAAAATTCTGATCCTCTATTTTTTTTGTTCTTTCAACAACCAGGTTTTCCAGGTTTTTATTTATGGATAAAAGCTCTTCTGATAAATTTTTGTTTTTCAAATATGATTTGGCAAAATTGGATGATACGACATATACCTGTATGAACAAAAACATGAAAATGCCCAGGTGAAGCATTTCGTAGGAATGAATAATATTGAGATAAAACAAAAGGTCATTAATGGCTGCTAAAGCCATGATACTTATCCCGACCAATAATCTTGTTGATTGGTATATTTTCTTGTTAAAAGCGATTAGGGAAATTACAATAACATATATTAATTCAATAATGGCAAATACCCGATAGAAACTAATAGAAGTGCCTGATAAATAAGCAATTGCTGCAATAAAAGCCACTATTAGAGCAATAGGTGGTATATACTTGTTCACCAGCTCTTTAAAAATAGACCTTATATAGTAGATAATTACCGGGACAGCAAAAATCCATCCTATATTTACAAAAATATGGTTAACCTTAAAATTGAATAAATCCAATTCACTGGTAATATCAATAGAAAAAAATGAAAGTATCAGCAGGCTCATGATTGCTAAATACAAAAAACTTCTATCGTAGATCCAAGCAAAATAGAATAAGAATTGTGAAATCATGAAAATGAATATGCAACCATAAACAAATATTGTGCTATATATATCTATTCTCTTTGTTTTAATAATATTATGAACATGCCCTAATTTCAGTGGTGAGGAAATTCCACCACTATAACCTTTCGTAACATTTGAAACCTGTATAATAATTTCTATTTTTTCTGAAGTTGGTGAAAAAGAAAAAAATTCAAAATGATCAGAAGCAACTACTAATTTTTCATTACTTCCAACTACGCCATTAGCCCCAGCTAAATTACCATCAGCATAGAGAACAGAAGATGTTTTAATTCCTGTTTTAGAGAATAATTTTAGTATCTGATTTGTGCTATCAATTAGAATTTCTAAACGGTACGTAGCATAACCTATAGAAGGAACAGGCTTACCCTTTAATTTAGTATCTCTCCATAACCCGGGAACATTAATAATATTCCAGTCTGAATCAAATCTATAAGTAGTATCATTTGGATCCACCAGTTTTTTCCAATAGAATTTCCATTCACCATTTAATGGAATATTTCCGTCTTTCTCAAAATCCCAGCCCCTAAGATCAAGTATTCCCTTTTTGGCAACAGGATATATATCTTTTTTATTGTTACAAGAAACAGATAGCAGGCTATAACCAACCAGTGAAATGAAGAAAAATATTTTAATCAGTTTTTGCAAGGTTTGAGATTTATTTGCATTTCAAAAATATAAAAATAGGGTGGTTAATAGAAATTATTTTAACTATTTTTAAATATAGGAAGCAAAATATTCTTATCTTGAACCCTAAGTAGTTTTAATTGAAGGCAGGCTTAATTTAAATATACTTCCTTTTCCCTGAATACTTTCAACATGAATCTCACCTTTATGTTTATCAATAAATTCTTTGCATAAAATCAGGCCAAGGCCAGAACCCCTTTCACCATTAGTGCCTAAAGCAAAATAATTATGTTCTATACGAAATAGTTTATTTACATTTTCTTGTTTTATACCTATTCCTGTATCGGATATTGTTATTATAGTTCTATCCTTTAGGGATTTGGCAATTATATTGATATTTCCATTTTCATCTGTAAACTTTATAGCATTACCCAATAAATTCCTTACAATAGTATCCATCATGTAGCTATCAGCATAAATTTTTAGATTCTTCGGAATTTGTGTTGTGATTTTTATTTGCTTTTGTTGTACTTCAGGTTTAACTAAATCAATATTTTCAGCAATCAATTCGTGCAGTAATATATTCCCAGGTTTATATAGAATTGAATTTCTTTGAACTTTTGACCAGATTAAAAGGTTCTCAAGAAGGTGATAGGTTTTATCAGATGATGATTTTAATGCCTTTAACAAGTCAAGTTTGTTTTTTTCTTTTAAATTTTCAAAATTCTCAGTAATTAAGCCAAGAGAAGTGGCTAAATTGCCTACTGGTCCTCGCAAATCATGAGCAATAATTGAGAAGAATCGATCTTTAGTAGCATTTAATTTTTCCAATTGAATATTCTGATCTTCAATTTTGCTTGTTCTTTCAATAACCAGTTTTTCAAGGTTTTTATTAATATATGCCAGTTCGTAAGACATTTTTTCATTCTTTTTGTATGCTATTGAAAAACGGGATGAAAGAATGTAGGATTGGATTAATAAGAATAGAAAAAGTCCATACTGGGTTAAACTTACAGATTCAATCAAACCAGAATGCAGCAAAGAGTCATTAATTGCTGAAAATGCAACAAAAGAAATACCAAAGAGAAAGAAATTGGCATTTTCTCTTTTTCGAATAAAAGCCATAGCGGCAATCAGGATGATGTACAATCCGGCAATAATTGTAAAACCTCTATATAAATCAAGGGTATATTCTATTTTTAGCAAGAAAGCCGAGAATGCAATAATACTTATAAATATAATTATTGGTGGTACCCGTTTATTAATTTCTTTAGGAAAAATTGATTTTAGAAGCAATATAAATGCGGGAACAGCCATAATCCATCCAAATGTACGCAAAATTCTAATTAGCTGATAATTAGAAACAAAATACGGCATTCCATACATGGATGAAAAATACGATAATAAAAACAGGTTAAAAAGTGCAAAATATAATGTGCTTTTACTATAAGGTCGCATCATAAATAATGCAAAATGATAAACCATGACAATAAAGATACCCCCGATTATTAACAAATTTATAATCAAATTCCTCTTTTCAAGTGCGGCAATGTTATGAACTTTACCCAATTCTAAACCAAAAATAAACCCTCCAGGCCTGTTTTTTTCATAATTGGATACCATGATAATTATTTCAAGTTCATCACTATTTATCCGAAAAGGTTCACTCAAAAGATTATATGAAGATATGCTTTTTTCTTTTTTTTCTGATACTTTACCATTCCCACCTATATTTACCCCATTAACAAAAATTTGGGAAGAGGAATACATTGCTATTTTTGAATACAGATTAAAAAGCTGATTATTGTCTTTTATAAGTATTTTTAAACGGTAGGTAGCGTATCCTGTTAATGAATAACTTTTAAGATTCGGCCCTTTGTTAGTCCATATCTTGGGGGTTTTAATATATTCCGGCTCAACGGTTAGTTTTTTTTCAAAATCATCCGGTGTATATAAGTTCTTCCAATAAAACTCCCATTGGCCATTAAGTTTAATGTTGCCGTTTTTATCAAAATCCCAATTTCTTAAATCGAGTATTCCTTTTTTAGCAAGCGGGTATTCTACCTGGTTCGAATCATTACAAGATACAAATAACAGGCTGAAACCAGAAAATAGCAGGAATATGAATATGTTTATCGGTTTTTGCAAGATATAAATTTTGATTTCCTTTCAAATATATAAAAAAATACTAAAGCCTTAAGGTTATAGGCCGATCTATTATTAATTGCATAGGTAATTCAACACTTCGTTAAATTTTCGTTTCGCACAAAGTCGCAAAGTCGCAAAGATTTGATTATCAACCTATTAATTTACGTTGTTGTTAATTTTTAATAATCTGATATATAGATGTTTATAGAAACGCACCGAACTATTGTAATTTATACTACATAATTATCAAAAGGAATATTATTTGACTTAACAAAATCTCATTTTGAATAATTTCATTTATTTGATCAAGTTAATTTGCATAATATTTTCTGTAGAATCTGTAATTTTAAACCTGTTATCTATTCTTTGGCCAATTACCCATACAATTTTTCCATTTGAAACTAATAAAAGTGTTTGCTCTTTTTTTATTTTTGAAAATTTATTATCAACAAAAAAATCACTTAGTTTCTTTTTCTGATTCATCCCAATAGGGTAGAAGTAATCGCCTTTTTGCCAATTCCTAATTTCCATTGGGAAATGCAATTTATCTTTATCCAAAGCTGCAATATTTAATTGTCGGGGAATTTTAAAGTTTTTTGTTCTATTAATAGATTTAATTTTAAGATAATGTTCACCTGATAATAGAACCGCATTCTCGTTAACAGATATTTTAATTGAAATCTTCTGTTTTTTTTTCTTAAGCGTAATAATCAGGTATTCCCTGTCTTTAATCAATTCGTGTGTGTGTGTGTAAAAACTTTTACCTGAAAGTCCGTTAATAGATTTTGAAATTGACTCAACCTGATCTGGATTAAAACCATAATCTGAAAGCATTTCAAACAGATAAAAACTTAAAGGTCTTAGCTTTTTTAATTTCTCAATACTAAAAAATAATTGATCTTCTTTTTTTTCAATAATATCTAATTTTAATTCATTTAGCTTTTCTTTTAGTATTTGCCCAGTGACATTTAAATGTTCAATTGTTTTAAGAATGTTTTGTTTATAAGCCAAATTAATTTCAGCAAATTCAGGAATAATATCATGGCGCAATTTATTTCGTTTATGTTTAACATCATTATTCGATGCATCTTCCCGGTACTCCAGTTGATTGTCACTTATATAATCCATTATTTGTGATCTATCAGCAAAAATAATAGGCCTGATTACATTTCCGGATATTGTTTTTATTCCCGAAAGGCCACGAATACCAGTTCCCCTGGCAAGGTTCATAAAAAAAGTTTCGATTACATCATCCTTGTGGTGTGCCGTGGCAATATAATCATACTCATTTTCTTTTCTTATTTTTTCAAACCAGTTATACCTCAATTCACGTGCTGCCATTTCAATAGAAATACTATTTTCAGAAGCATATTTTTCAGTATCAAAATCAATTTTGTAAAATGGATAGCCATATTTTTGTGTAAGTTTTTTAACTAACTTTTCATCTTTATCCGATTCATTTCCCCTTAAATGAAAATTACAATGTGCTATGCCACACTTATAAACCGTTTTGGAGAATAAATCCAGCATTACTATTGAATCTGCTCCACCGCTAATGGTAAGCAGAATCCTTTTTGCTGAAGGTAGTTTAAGGGTATTATCCAGGTATTTATTAAAATCAATTAGCATCTAATTGTCAAAGTAAATAAATTATTTGATTAATATAGTACATCTTAGTTCATATAATTGAAATGGAATAAGTTATCTTTTCAATTTAACTTATTTTAATTATCTAAAAATAGGCGCTTCAATATAAATTTCTATTTTTGCAAACGGTAAAAAATATTATGCTTTTCGCCCGATGGAAAAATTATTGAAGTTTACTCTTATAGTCATACTAATTATATCGTTCCAAAATTTGATATCTGGTCAATTAAATGATATTCAAAATTTAACCAATTATTTTAAGGAAAATAACGATAGTCTAAATTTCAATAAAATTGACAGTGTTACCACATTATTTTTACGTCAACATCCAAAAATTGACGAAGAAATATTTCAAAAACTCCTCAATGAACTATATACTGAAGATAATCTGAACCAATTAGCAAGTTATTATTTTATAAATGGTTTATTTTATGAAGCAGAAGCAAATTATATTACAGCTATTAAAGCATATTTAACTGCTATTGAGTTTATTGCAGTAAGTAATTCAAATAATTATTTGGTTTATTACAAAACTGCTTATTGCTACGAAAGGTTGGGCTATTCGCAAAAAGCAATTGACTATTATCTAAAATCAGTAGCATATCCCGATATTAAAGCTGACAAACTTATTGAAATATACAAAAATATAGGTAATTGTTCAACAGGTCTTAAAAAATACGACCAATCAATTAAATATTACAATAAGTCATACAAAGCAGCCGAACTAATAGCTGATACCATTACCATGATAAAAACAGTTATAAATTCGGGGAATACATATTTAAGGGCAAAAAACTATTCTAAAGCTTTTGAATTAACTAATAGGGCATACCATTTTGCAAAAGAAAATAATTATTATTTAGGAATATCCTTTTCTAAATATAACTTGGGTTTAATTGAGCTGGAAACCAATAATACTAAAACTGCAATTAAAAACTTTAAGGAAGCACTTTCAATCGCTAAAGAGCATGAAATTAATTATGTTATCATCAATAGTCAATTACTTATTGCAAAATCATATTTGAAACAGAAAGAATATAAAAAATCTTTAGAATACCTTGAAAAATACTTTGAACTGGTAAATAGAAATACACCGAATAGCAAAAAATTAAGTGCTTACAAAATACGATCAGAAGCTTTGTTATATATAGGTAACTATTCACTTGCTATTAAAAACAATGACAGGCTCATTAATGTGGTTGATAGTATTTTAGTCTCTAGTCAAAAAAAATATCTTGAAAATATTGAAACAACCAGAACACTTGAGAAAAACATCATTGAGAATAAGATGATTTCAAAAGAATTAGAAATTAATCGTTTAAGATATATAGAGTCTAAAAGAATGGTCTGGCTTAGTATTTTTGTTCTTGCTTTATTAATTTTAATTATTGTTCAACTTTTTTACACTAAGAAAAAGCAAAATAAATATGTAAGCAAAATCCTGCACCAAAATAAAATAATTGCTGAAAAGAACTCTGAAATTAATCAACAAAGTGAAGAATTAAGAAACACTAATGAATCTTTACTTGAATATCAGCAAAAATTGGAAAATAAAGTCAATGATCGGACAAAAGAGTTGAATGAAGCTTTAGAACATGCCAAACAACAGAGCGAACTGAAAAGTGCATTTTTAAGAAATATTTCACATGAAATCAGGACACCACTAAATGGCATTATGGGCTTTGTCCAAATTATTTCATTAAATAATCCTGAAATAGAGAAAGAGTATTTAAAAATCATACAGCAAAACTCCCACGATTTAACATATACAGTCGATAACTTAATTGAATTGGCTGAAATAGAAACAAGTGAAATTAAAGTTAATATTCAAAATTTTAATTTAGAAAACTTTGTTGAAGAAATTAAAAAGAAATCTTTTTATATCAGGCGAAACCTTGTGAAAGAGGATATTGATTTCCATGTAAGAAGTAATAACATAAACAGGGAATCAAACTGGATTTCAGACAAGAATTTGTTGTTTAAAATTTTATATCATCTTACTCATAATGCTTTTAAATATACTGAACAAGGCAATGTGGTAATTGATT
Organism: Bacteroidota bacterium; assembly: GCA_039714415.1. Lineage (GTDB taxonomy): Bacteria > Bacteroidota > Bacteroidia > Bacteroidales > NBLH01 > NBLH01. The sequence continues at coordinate 8,830 of JBDLJL010000068.1, read as the reverse complement.
TTAATTTGGATGATTCAAAATTTTCAATTAAAATTTCAGATACCGGAATTGGGATGGATAAAGAATATCTGGATAAGATATTTGATAGTTTTATAAAATTGGAATATCAAGGCAAATTATTTAGGGGAACCGGTGCAGGTTTGACAATTGTAAAATATCTATCCCAAAAAATTAATGTAGTAATAGATATGCAATCAGTAGAAGAAAAAGGAACTACAATCTTGCTAACATTAACAGGAGAAAGTTTTGTGTAAATTAGTCCAGACTACTTTTTTCCTGAATGCTGAAGAGATATTCTTCACAGTAATGATTTTTTAACAACTTACTTCCCGCAATACCTTTTTATTACCACATAGGCTTGTTTAAGACCCAATTCACCTGCTTTGCTCAGGGCATAACAGGCTATATCAAATTCTTTTAGATAAATATGCACCAGCGCTTTATTATAAAATGCTTCAGCAAATTCAGGTTCCAGCTTTATAGATCGGTTATAATCAAACAATGCACCATTATAATTCTTCGCCTTAATTTTTAGGTTGGCACGATTAAAATAGATAATAGCATAATCCGGTTTCAATTCGAGGGCTTTATTATAATCAGCCAAAATCTCTGTATAGTCATTCCTGGCTTCCGTTTTTGTTTTTAACTGCTTTTTTTGTCCATCAACCGAAATATGAATATCCTGATCTATTGAATTTATGAAATCAATCATTTTTAATCGGGTATATGCTCTGTTATAATATGCAAGGGCAAAATCATTGTTCATATCAATTGCTTTGGAAAAAGCCTCTAATGAAGAATTGAAGTTTTTTTTGCCCAGTTCAATAATTCCATATAAAAACTCATAAATTTCATCTCTAACCGGCTCTTCCCAAAGGGAATCAATAGTAATTGCCAGTTTATTATAATCTGAAATTGTGTCAGAGTCACAAATGCACAATGTTAAAGGTTTTGGTATATTCTTTAAGTTTTCATCAATCCCACGGTAATTATTTTGTTTGAGTGCTTTGCTGTTTTCATTTAAAAAAGCAAAAAAATCAGGTAGAGGCTCAATTCCTGAAAACACACTATAAATTTTATCATCACCGATAAAATTATTATTAAAATTTGCTTCCAGTTCAATTACCTTTCGGTATTTTACGTCATTAAATGCAACTTTTGAAGAATCGGAATTTTGGGAATTTAGCTTATTGGTTGCAATATTATAATCATTTTGAGCTGAGCGCATATCACCAATTTTTCGTTTAGCCATAGCCCTCATATAGTACGCTTCACCAAAATCAGGATATATTTTTAATGCCTTACTGAAATCATCAATTGCTTCACTATAACTGCCTTGCTCCATCCGCATTTGTCCCCTGTTGTAATGTGTAAGGATATGGTCAGGGTTAATTTCAGACACCATACTTAAATCAGAAATAGCCTTGCTTAAATTACCCAATTGAGCAAAAAGCATTGCACGGTTATAGTATGCCAGGGCATTATATTTATTTAATTCAATTACTTTAGAATAATCGGTTAATGTTCCTTCTAAATTATCCATTTTATACTTTGCCAATGCCCTGACATAATATGTATAAGCTTCATTGGGATTAATTTTAATAGCATGATTATAATCTTCAATTGCTTCAATATATTTTTCCTGTGCAAAAAAAATCAATCCTCTCCGTACAAAAGCCTGTGTGTTAAATTGATTAAACCCTATTGCAATATTACAATCATGAATTGCTGCTTCATAATCTTTCAATCCTGATTTTGCCACAGCCCTATAAATATAAAAATCCGCAACTTTTGTATTTAATTTAATAGCCTTGTTTAAGTCATCAATAGCTGCGGAAAAATTTTGAACATTTATTTTGGTCAGACTACGTGCCATATACAAGGAAGGATTGTTAATATCCATGCTAATTGCTTTATCAAAATCATTTAAAGCACTATTGTAATTATGAAGTGCATCTTTAGCTATTCCTCTGTACTGGTATGCTGTTGGAAAAAATGGGTTTATTTTTACGGTTTCAGTGAAATCTTCAATGGCACCGGTATAATCTCCCATCCCAAACTTAGCAATGCCCCTGAAAAAATATGCGTCGTATAAATTCGGTTTTACTTTAATTATTGTATTTAGTCGTTCAATTGCCTTTTGGTTTTCATTATTCACAATTTCACGCCTGGCTTTATTAATATAAACAGGTGTATTAAATTGAGAAATTGCCCCAAAAATGAATATGAATTGAAACGTGAGTAGTATATACAAAAATTTCATGTTTGTTTTGATTTGGTGAGGAAAACCGGCTATATTATACAATAAATATTGAAAATACTATTGATATTTGGGAGGGTAATAAATTATTAAATTTGACTAAATGAGTTATTAAATTTATTGTATTTTATTTTATTCTCTTTCATGCTTTTTATGAATATTTCAAAAGTCAATTTACCAGTTCTCCATAAATGCAATTCCTCATTTAATTCATTAATTTTAGAAAGTAGATTTTCGTTACTTACTACTTCATTTGCTTTTTCTTTCTCACTGTTAACCCTGCTGTCCTGTATTAAACTTCCTAAGCCGCTCTTAAAACTTTTCCTTGCCATAATTTTAGTAATTGGTAATTAGTAATTGGTAATTTCTAATCTATAATCTATAATTTCCAATTCACCCTTTCTGCCTTTTGATAATTTCTTTACATAATTTCATATAATCCTCAGCGCCATAAGATTTTGCATTATACCGAAATATATCCTGGCCCATACTTGGCGCCTCTGCCAAAGCAATATTATCTCTGATTTTTGTATCAAAAACCTTATCTTGGAAATAAGTATTAATGGTGTCCAACACATCGCGGTGTAAGATCTTCCTTCTATCATATTGGGTAACAAATACCCCGGTTATTTCCAATTTCCTGTTCAAACGTTTTCTCACTTTATCTTTTACCTCAATTATTTTTGTCAGACCCTTTATTGCCAGATAATGAGGCTGTAACGGAATAAATAACTCATCAGCTGAAGTTAGCGCATTTATGGTTAACAAACCAAGACTGGGCGGACAATCAATAAATATATATTCATAATCATCACGTATAGGTTCAATTAGTTCGGTAAAAATATATTCCCTTCCTGCTTCTGAACTCAATTCCATTTCAGCACCTGAGAGGTCAAGAGTCGAAGCCACAACATCCAAATATTTATCAACCGTAATGGGTTTAAGTCCATGTTCACCTTTCAAAGATTCATAAATTGTGTATTCAGGTTTATTAATACCATAGCTTTGAGTAAGATTAGCCTGCGGGTCTAAATCTACCAAAAGAATTTTTTTCTTTAATTTAGCCAAACCGGCACCAATATTTACTACAGAGGTGGTTTTTCCAACTCCTCCCTTATGGTTACTACATGCAATAATTTTTCCCATTATAAAATTGTCTATTGTTGATTGATTATTGTCTATTGAATATTGTTTATTGATTATTAATATACAATTAACAATCTTTAATATTCAATCAATATGCAATTATCTTGCAAAAGCTTACAGTTTAAAGCATAAAAGTAAAAATTATTTTAAATTTTCCAATGACCAATTATTAACGAGTGCCTGGTCAGGTTTATTTTGTCAGATAAAAACTATAAGAACCACAAAATATTAGACCATAATCTTAATTATTATCGCCAAAATCAACTTCTTTTTTAAATTCATTTCTAAGAATATGTTGTTTAAGACTACCAGGTATTATTTTACCAAGAAAAATCAATAATCTGTTAATAAATTTTGGAATAATAATTACTTTACCTTCAAGCATTTCCGCAATAGTAATTTTGGCAAATTCTTCAACAGGAATTGCAGTCAGTTTACCTTTTTTTCCATGTAATTTAATTCGGGATAAAATTTCCTGGTTTGTAATTACACCATTAGGACATACTACACTTACACTAATTGAGGAATCATATAATTCATCATGTAGGGCTTTTGAAAAGTTAAGAACAAATGCTTTTGTGGAAGAATAAACACTTTTGTAAGGAATAGCATAATAAGCAGATAAACTGCTTACATTAAGAATATATGCCTTGGTCTGCTTTTTCATTTCGGGAATAAAATATCTGCAAAGAAGCACCAATGCACTAATATTTAGTTGTATTCGCATGTCGCTGTATTCCGGTGTAGATTCAGCAAACACAGTAGTTCCACCAGAACCGGCATTATTAATTAAGATATTTACTACGTAATTGTTTTTTTTGCACCAATCAAATACTTCTTTCGGGGCATTTTTTTCAGTAAGGTCAGTAGATAAAAAATCAACTTCAACCAAAAACTTATTTTTCAACTCGTTGGCAATTTTAAGCAATTCTTTACTGCTACGAGAAACAAGTAGAATATTCATTCCGCGTATAGCACATTCGAAAGCTAAGCCTTTACCTATTCCCCGAGAGCCTCCTGTGATTAGGGTATACTTTTCATTGTTCATGATTTTAGAATATTAATTTATTTCTTACTATAATCTTGTATTGAAAGTTTAGTTAGAGACTTATTTAGTATATTCTCGTTCAATTTCCTCTTTTAACTTCAAAGATTACAAACAATTTGTTGTAAATCTATTTCCTGAAAGGACAAAATAAACTTCCATGTAAAATTAATTTAATACTAATATACTACACAAATTTTATCAAAACAATTTTTATTGAATTGTTGGAATAAGGTACATATATTTTAAAATACACATGCATTGAGTACACAAATTTTTAATATGATTTAACAATAGTTTTTATATCTTTAGGTGGCTTATTTAAAAACTAAAAATATGGTAATATTAATTGCATTAGTTATTGTTGTTATTTTAATGGTCATTGCTGCAACAAGGTATCATTTTCATCCTTTTTTGTCACTATTGTTGGCTGCCATTACAATGGGATTTGTAGGTGGGTTGAGTGAATCTGAAGTGACAAGTACATTGATGAACGGATTTGGAAAAACGCTGGGAAGTATAGGAATTATTATAGCATTTGGTACCATAATAGGTGCATATCTTGAAAAAAGTGGCGGTGCTAAAACGCTGGCAAATTGGGCACTGAAGGTTATTGGTAAAAAAAGATCTCCTTTAGCCATGAATATTACAGGGTTCATTGTATCAATTCCGGTTTATTGTGATTCTGGATTTGTTATTCTTTCATCATTAAATAAAGCAATAAGTAAAAGTGCAAAGATTCCATTGGTCGTATTGGGTGTTTCACTTGCTGCCGGGTTGTATGCAACGCATGTATTTGTTCCGCCTACACCTGGACCTCTGGCTGCGGCTGCTGCTTTAGAGGCAGATCTTGGTTTGGTTATTATACTTGGTTTAATCGTTGCCATTCCTGTATCTTTTGCAGGATTATTATGGGCTAAGTATATCGGACGAAAAATTAAACCAGAACTTGCCGAAATTGTAGTTGTTGAATCTGAAACTGGAAAACTTCCTAAAACAAGTCTGTCGTTTGTGCCAATTTTAGTTCCAATCGTTTTGATTGCATTAAAATCAATTTCAAATTATCCAACCCAGCCTTTTGGCGAAGGAATAATTGCCGGAATATTAAATTTTATTGGCAATCCTGTAATTGCTCTATTTATAGGGGTGTTTTTAGCATTTAAACTGAAAGATAAAAGTAAAAAAGAAACTCATTTTAATTGGGTGTCAAGCGGGTTAAAAGAAGCTGGAATAATTATATTAATAACGGGTGCCGGCGGTGCTTTTGGTGCAATACTTCGGGCAACTGGAATTGGGGATATTATTGGTTCGAGTTTCTCTGATTTGCAGATTGGCTTGCTTTTACCTTTTCTGATTGCTGCGGTATTAAAAACGGCACAGGGTTCATCAACGGTTTCAATTATTACAACGGCAGCAATTGTCGCCCCAATTTTGGCATCCTTTGGCTTAGATTCAATGCTGGGACGTGCTTTAACAGTACTGTCAATTGGTGCCGGTGCAATGACTGTATCCCATTTAAACGACAGTTTTTTCTGGGTAGTTGCCCAATTTACTGAAATGGACACAAAAACAGCTCTAAAAAGCCAAACGGTTTCTACTTTGTTTCAAGGACTTACTGGGATAACTATCATTATGATAATCGGATGGCTATTTATCAACTAATTGAAACAGCCAGAATTAAGATACTAAATTATAGTACTCATAATCCCTAAAATCACAGCTCTTAATTATAGAATTAAGAATACTAAAGGACTATTAACTTTATTTTTTTCTACAAAACCGAAATAAGTTATCAAATAATTTATATTTTTAGCCTATAATTAATTACAAAGCCAATAATCTGCTTAATATGAAGACGAATACCTATTTTATAATACTTATTTTATTCCTGTTTTCTTCGGTTACTATTTTTGCGCAAAAAAAGGCATTGAGCCCTCGGAATGCAAATTACAATATGGAAGTTAAGCTTAATACCGAAACAAAAATAGTAGCTGGTAAAATGAAACTTAACTGGATAAATATTAGTCCGGATACAATAAGTGAGCTGCAGTTTCATATGTACTTAAATGCTTTTAAGAATACTGAAACTACCTTTATGAAAGAATCGGGTGGTTCTTTTCGTGGTGATAAAGCCGGAGGTGATGAACTTTCCTGGGGTTGGGTTGATATTAAGTCGATGAAAATTAAAGGTGGCGAAAACCTCACCAATAGAATAGAATTTATTCAACCGGATGATGGTAATAAAAGCGATCAAACAGTTATACGCGTTCCTGTACAGGAAAGTATATTGCCTGGTGACACTATTGATATACTGATTAATTTTGAATCAAAACTTCCTAAAATATTTGCCCGCACAGGTTTTGCAGGAAACTATTTTCTGGTAGGGCAGTGGTTTCCAAAAATTGGTGTTTATGAACCTGCAGGAATGAGATATGCTAAAAGCGGTGCATGGAATTGTCACCAGTTTCATGCTCATTCAGAATTTTATGCGGATTTTGGTGTATACAACGTATCAATAACTTTACCAAAAGACTATGTAGTGGGTGCAACAGGAGTTTTGGTAAATGAAAAAATAAGTGGTGACAAAAAAACAGTAAAATATCATGCAGAGGATGTAATTGACTTTGCCTGGACTGCTTCGCAACGATTTATTGAAGTTAAGGACGAATGGAAGCATGTAAAAATTAAACTCTTAATTCAGCCGGAACATAAAGATTTGGCTGAACGTCATATTGAATCTGCAAAAGTAGCTTTGGATTATTTCGCAAAACATTTGGGACCATACCCTTATAGTACATTAACCATTGTTGACCCACCTTTAACCGGTTTTGGTTCTGGCGGAATGGAATACCCAACATTTATTACTGCCGGCTCATTTGCCGGAATGCCTGATGGTTTTAGATTTATAGAAATGGTAACTATTCATGAATTTGGCCATCAGTATTTTATGGGTATCCTCGCCTCAAACGAATTTGAAGAAGCCTGTCTTGATGAAGGATTTAATACTTATTTCGAAACCCGTATTATGGATGTTGCCTATGGTAAAAAAACAGCATTACTTGATATTGCAGGTTTCAGAATAGGTGATCTGGAAATGCAACGAACAGGTTATGTACACAACAAGAATAGGGAAATTGCCGAAGGCGCCCGCTATGCATGGCAGTTTGAACAAGGAGGATATGGTATGGTAAGCTATAACAAACCTGCAACATTTTTAAATACACTACAAAATATGGTAGGCGATGATGTTATGGATGAAATAATGAAAACATATTATAAACGATGGAGTTTTAAACATCCTGCAGGATGGGATTTTATTGCTATTGCGAATGAAATTATTCCTAAAAGGCTTGGAAATAAATATGGTACTGATATGAACTGGTATTTTCAACAAGTAATTTTTGGTTCAGGAATTTGCGATTACCGTATCTCAAATATTTCAAACACACTTGTTGAAGAAGCTGATGGAATATTTAAAGATGGGAAAAAGCCAAAAACTGAAACAAATGACTCATCAAAAATATATGAATCAAAAGTAATTTTAAAACGTGAAGGTGAAGTAAAAATGCCAATAGAAATATTGGTGCATTTTAGCAATGGTAAAGAAATTACGAAAACATGGGATGGGAAAGCACGTTCTCATGAGCTAAAATTCAAAAGTAGGGTTAAAATTGAATGGGCCAAAATTGACCCAGAAAATAAAATTTTGATTGATGTTAATCTGGCAAATAATTCATATACCCTAAAACAGGATAGTAAACCTATGTGGAAATACACGGTGAAATTCTTGTTTTGGTTGCAGAATATAATTCAGAGTGTTGTATGGCTTGTTTAAATTAGTCTTCAGTAAACAGTAGGCAGTTAGAAAATACAATGAGATATGCCGTTTAGAGAACTTAAAGTATATCAGAAAGCATTCAAGTTAGCTATGGAAATCTTTAGGATAACCAAATCTTTCCCTAAAGAGGAAAAGTATTCTTTAACTGACCAAATTAGAAGAGCATCACGTTCTGTATGCGCTAATATCGGTGAGGCATATAGAAAAAGGAGATATGAAAAACATTTTATTAGTAAGCTGAGTGATTCTGATGCAGAAAATACTGAAACACAAGTTTGGCTTGATTTCTCTTTGTCATGCAAATATATTGAAAATAAAAAATATAAAGAATTAAGACTAGAATCAGAAGAAGTAGGCAAACTCTTAAATTTTATGATGAATAATCCTCATAAATTTAGATAAATAGTTGGAAGTGTACAGTGGATAGAACTGAGAACTGAATACTGAGAACTGAATACTGAGAACTGAATACTGAGAACTGAATACTGAGAACTGAATACTGAGAACTGAATACTGAGAACTGAATACTGAGAACTGAATA
>JBDLJL010000067.1:0-25422 GCA_039714415.1 Bacteroidota bacterium | reverse complement strand
ATTATCAACAGTTTTACAGGCAGATATGAAGAAAATAATAGCAATTACGATAAGACTTTTTTTTTGTAACATATTCTGGGTTTATATTTATTTCTTATGGTAACCTCTATAAATCTACTTTTCTGCGTTGATAATCGAATTTTTAGAAGCCACCTTATGGTTGATCAAACCAATTAGCCCTAAAAAACATTAAAGTATTCTATATTTACGCAAGTCCTATTATTATGTTACATTTAATTCCTATATCCAGCCAAACAGTATGAATATGTTATGCAAAGCACTACTTACCAGCATCATCGCCCTGTTCTATGCGGGCTTTAATATCCTTATTTGATTTACTTATGATTTCGCCCAATTTTGTTTGAAGCTTCTTTATTTCGGTTTTGCTTAATATATTCGAAACTGTATTAACATAATCAATGATTTGCTCTAACCGCTTCCTAACATCAGTACGGGTTGCTATCAGTAATATTACCTGTTCACGACCAGATTTGTCTTTGTTGTGTTCGTCAAAGGCTGACAAAAAATCCTGGTTGGCTATTTTTATTTCGTTTAGCAGAATTTGCGTGTTGGTAGCTTGTAAGGCCTCAACCAGTTCACGTTGATTTAAATCATTAAATAACGAGTTCATTGTTGCCGTTTGCTTTTTATTTGGTAACTGGTGCATGTTTATACCATGACGTTCTATTACTTCATATATTTTCACTGATTGTTCGGCAAATTTATCATTTAAACGATATGTGCCACCTTTTACTACGTTGAAAAAAGCCTTTAAGCCACGGTCACGTAATGTTTCCAAATCCCATACATCTGGTGTCCCATCCTTGCTTTGTTTTAATTCATTAGATTTGGTTAACTGTTGATTCACTTTTTTCAGATTGCTGATTAATGCATTTAAAAGCTCGTCATTTATTTTTATTTGCTTAGTGGCATCTATCACGTGGGTAGCTGTCTCGTTTACCTCTGCTGAATTAGCTCTTGAAAATAATTGCTCAATCATAAGTTTTTATATTAAGGTGAAAAATCAGAATATTCAAATAAAAGATAATAGTAAATGTACTAAAAATTTCAAAGACATTATCTTTTTTTTTATTGAGCTTTAGGACAAACACCACGCCATAAACTATTTATGCAGCTGATATTAAGTAAAAATAGTTATGTTTTGCTTTGCATCATTTTACATTAAACCATAAAATGATTTTAAATCGGTACGCAATGATTTAGGTTGCACATTAAAGGTCTGTAACTGCTGCCATTTTTTCTTTACACGCATTCCACCAAATATCCAAAAACCAACCTGTATAGTAAATTTAACCAGCTCATTTACCCGGTAAATTCTTTCAGGAGGCAGGTAACTCACCATTTGAGCATGAAAATCATCTATATGGGTTTCAGGAATTTGCTTTAATAAATCAGAAATAAAATCATTTGATGAATGATACTTTGACTCCATATTGGCACCTAAAACTTTCAGGCTTTCAAACGGAATAACATAAAAGTATTCCCTGGTGAAAATCATTACTGCTTTGGTAATAGTGCCGCTTGAGATGCCCTCGTTGATATCAACTTTGGGGGCGTAAATGTAATCTGTTTTTTCTTGCATTTAATATACTGTTTTTTTAATTCATATTTCGATGTCGCCAATTCTTAGTTTCCATGCTATTACTGCTTAGAGTTATTGAAATTTATACTCCTCAACAAATTTAATCATTTTATGATAATGGGAGCCTTGCCAGTAAACTTTATCGCAGTTTTTACATCGATAAAAATCTTTATAAAAACTTTTGGTGTTATCTTCAAGCTTATCAATGATTTCACCTTTTTCCACAGCTCTTAATTTCCCGTTGCATTTTATGCATAAACTAAAGGGTTTGAAGTGCTTTTTTAAGTCAAACCTGTCTATAACTTCTTTAAGCTGAATTTTTGAATCCTGTGACCGTGGAAAATAGCCCCATTCTACAATGGCATGTTTCAGTATACCCAAATCCCTTGTTAAAATAATTCTTTTTTCTGCCACACCTCTTTCAATAATTTCATCATCATCAATATCATTTCGGTATACTGTATCAAAACCAAACATACGCAAAAGCGCTGCTAATTTTCCGAGGTGTGCGTCCGCAATAAACATTTTTTCAGGAAAGGCGATTCTTTTAATTGAATCATCAGGTCGTAATTCATGTTTGTAGAAAAACGGATAAACAGAAATTTGATCTAAGGATTTTACTTTGTAAGAAAAATCAACTGAATGACTATTCACTAAAATTAAATCAATTTCTGTATGGGGAACAGATAGAGATTCAATAAGGTCTTTAACAGAAGGTTGGCCTTTTACAGGATATTGAAATGTTTTTTGCTTTAACTTTTTTGGCACAAAAAAATTAAGACCTGCATAAAACCTTATGGATATTATTGATTGCATTTGGTCATTGTTACTCAGCTTTTTAAATAGTTTTCAGTTTTTTGTCTTTAACCGCAAAGCTACATTTGAAAGCTGTTTACTGAGAACTGCCTACTTATTTTATTCCATTTTAGTCTTTCAGTTTCATTACCATCCCTTCCAAACCATTTAACCTTATTTCATATGCAAGGTTCATTAATTCACCCAATTTCCCTTGTGGAAATCCTTTTTGATTGAACCACACCAAATAATGTTCCGGCAAATCCATAATTATTCTGCCTTTGTATTTACCAAAAGGCATTTTAAATTCCAGCAATTCAATTAATTGTTTTTTGTCGGGGAATACTTCTTCCATTTAATTAAAGTTTCATGTTACTATTAAATTACTGTGTTATTTAACAATCTACTTGTTGAATTATATGAAAAGTTGCGAGTTGCAAATCATTGCTGTTGAGTTAATACCTGCTTATTATTAAATAGTTACAATAATTAGCCAATTACGCACCTTTGGTGCTATTATTATTATATACCGAATTTTCTTTAGCACCAAGGGGGCGTTAATCATTAGCATTAGGTGTAGCCCAATGCTAAAAGATCCAAATTGGTCAAGCACCAAAGGTGTGTAATAAAACACTGATAACCAGCTGATATTAACTCAATTAACTTGCAACTCGTAACTTGAATAAATTTTGTCCTTCCAGTTTTAGTAAGTTCACATTATACTAACTCTACCACAATCGATGAAGCACCACCACCACCGTTACATAAAGCAGCTACGCCAATTTTAGCATTATTTTGTTTTAGTACGTTTAAAAGAGTCACCGTAATTCTGGCTCCTGATGCACCTAACGGATGTCCCAGGGAAACTCCACCACCATTCACATTCACCTTATTTTCATTTAATTTTAGCTGCTGTATTGCTGCCAGGGCAACAACAGAAAATGCTTCGTTAATTTCATAATATTCAATATCGCCGGCTGTAAGTCCTGCTTTTGCTATTGCTTTTGGGATCGCTTTAACAGGAGCTGTTGTAAACCACTCGGGTTCATGAGCAGCATCAGCATAACCACTTATTTTAGCAATTGGTTTCACACCCAATTCTTCTGCTTTTTCCTTACTCATTAAAATCAAGGCAGCAGCACCATCATTAATGGTAGAAGCATTTGCCGCGGTTACGGTACCATCTTTTACAAAAACAGGCCGTAATGCTGGAATTTTATCAAATCTTACACTGGTATATTCTTCATCTTTATCTACAATAATATCTCCTTTCCTTGTTTTTATTTCAACAGGAACAATTTCATTATTAAATTTGCCCGCATCAGTAGCAGCAGCAGACCTTTTATATGATTGAACAGCATAGCGGTCTTGTTCTTCACGGTCAATCTTAAATTCTGCAGCACAAAGTTCCGCAGCATTACCCATATGGTAGTTATTGTAAACTTCCCATAAACCATCTTTTACCAGGCCGTCAATTAATTTCTGGTCGCCTAGTTTATTGCCTTTTCGCACGGAATCAACATAATACGGTACTGATGACATATTTTCCATACCACCGGCAACCACAACATCATTATCGCCCAGCATAATTGTTTGTGCAGCAAACATAATTGATTTCATGCCTGAAGAACAAACTTTATTAATCGTTGTGCAAGGTACTGTATTCGGAATACCTGCAAATAATGCTGCCTGTCTGGCCGGAGCCTGCCCTAAATTAGCTGAGATAACATTACCCATAAAAACCTCATCAACCACTGATGGGTCAATTTTTGCTTTATCAATTGCACCTTTAATCGCAGAAGCACCCAGTTTTGTTGCTGAAACAGATGATAATGCACCTCCAAAACTTCCAATAGGTGTTCTAACTGCTGAAACTATGTATACTTCTTTCATTTTATAATATTTATTAAATTAGACTATTTAGGTTTAAATTTTTTATGAAGATACTAAGAAATTCTGAACTCACAAAAACGGGTTTTTTTTAAATTTAATCGAAAACATATAGGCGTTTAATTGTAATATAGTAAAATTGATACATCGTTATATTGTTGAAAAAGAGCAATATGACGATGTAATAATAGAAGAAATAATACTTAATTATTTGTTCGCTTTTTGCAATTTTAATTCACAAAATTTTTAAATTTGTGAATTATCGAATTAATATTTTTTTTCTCTTTTAATAAATTGCACTAATTTTATCTATAAATTAAATAAATTTATTTTGAAAAATCTCATTAACTGGATTGTCAACAATTTTGAAAGAATTTATATTTTTATTCTTTTTCTCATCAGTTTCCTAATAGTAGCTTTTTTATTTCCAGGTGAAGGTAATTTTCGATATGAATTTCAAAAAGGGAAACCCTGGTTGCACGAAGATTTAGTCGCACCTTTTGATTTCGCTATTCATAAACTTGATGATGATTTGCTAAGTGAGCGGGATGCGGTGAATAAAAATTTCAAACCTTATTTTAATTATAACGAGCAAATTGGAACGAGAAGAATAGAAGAGTTTAAAAAGGAATTTGATAAAAAATGGGAACTGTATCTTTCTGATAAAAAAGAGGCAAGAAATGATCCTGTATTGAGGAAAAACCTGATTACCTTTAATGCAGACTCTGTTCATATGCTATATGATTTTACAAATAAGTTAATTGCAGGTATATATAAAAATGGAATTCTTGAGTTTGAAGAAGATTATGGATATGAAAACCAGGCACCATTTGCTATTGAGGTAATAAAAGATAAGATTGTACACGAAATTGAGTATAATAAGGCATTTACACTTAAATCAGCATATACTTTTATCATTAATAGCTTAAATGAACATAAAGTTGAGGGGCACCTTAATCACAGTATTGAATTTATTGAAAATTTACATCTAAATAAATTTATTGAGCCAAACCTGTTCTTCAACAAAGAAACTTCAGAAAAAGTAAAAAATGAAGAATTAAATAGCATTTCATTAACAAGTGGTATTGTTCATGAAGGAGAACGAATTATCTATAAAGGCGAAGTTGTAGACGAGGATAGGTTCAGGATTCTTGAATCGCTTAAAAAGGCTTACCTTAGCTCGTTACAGATAACTGCTAATAGGTCTCTATTAATCTTCGGAAGGCTTATAATTGTTTTCTTTGTTTTCCTGATTATGTATCTTTTTTTATTGAGGTTTCGATCGAATGTGTTGAATAGCCGAAGAAAAGCCTTCTTTATATTGTTAATGATGGTCTCAACAGTTGCTGTATCCAAAGTGGTTCATGATATAAATGAATTAAATATTTACATAATTCCTTTTGTAATTTTACCCTTGTTAATTAATACTTTCTATGATTCACGTTTAGCTATCTTTACACATTTTGTTACCATATTAATTGTGGGTTTTTTCGCCCCAAATAGCTTTGAGTTTGTTTTATTACAATTTATAGCAGGTATTGTTGCGATAATGGGTTTAAAGAAAATACAAAAAAGGTCTCATTTTTTAAATTCTGCCCTGCTGGCGGTATTAAGCTATTTCTTTATCTATTTTGGAGTATCCATTTATCAGGAAGGTAATATTAAAAGTATAGAGTGGATTAATTTTGCATGGTTTGCGGGGAATGGTGTACTCTTACTACTTTCTTACCCTTTGGTTTATGTGTTTGAAAGAATATTTAAATTTTTATCGGATATAACTTTGTTAGAACTAGCTGATACCAATCAACGTTTACTCAGGCAATTAGCAGAAAAGGCTCCCGGCACCTTTCAACATTCAATGCAAGTTGCTAATTTAGCTGAGGAGGTTATACGGGAAATAGGAGGGAATCCTTTATTAGTTAGAACCGGAGCATTATATCATGATATAGGTAAGTTGCACAATCCTCATTTTTTCACTGAAAATCAAATTTCAGGTAATAATCCTCATGATGAAATGAGTTATTTGGAAAGTGCAGAAACCATTATTAATCATGTGGTAACTGGTGAAGAAATGGCTAAAAAGGCTAAACTACCCGAACAAATTATTGATTTTATTGTTACACACCATGGTACAACAAAAACCCAATATTTTTATCGCTTATATAAAAAGGAAAAACCTGACGATAAGGAAATTGATGATAAGTTTTCCTACCCGGGGCCAAAACCTTTTTCAAAAGAAACTGCCATTTTAATGATGGCTGACTCACTTGAAGCAGCATCAAGAAGCCTGAAGTCATATACTGAAGAAGCTTTAAATGAGTTGACTAGCAATATTGTAGATAACCAGATGAAAGAAAAGCAGTTTGATAATGCCAATATTACCCTTCATGAAATTGCGGAAGCAAAAAGAATTTTTCTTGCAAAACTGCAAAATATATATCATGCACGTATTGAATATCCTAAAGAGAATTAAAAATTAAAGATTTGGAGATGTGAAGATGTGCAAATTTGGAGATGAGAAAGTATGGCGACTTGCAAAGTTTTAATAATCCAGCAGTAGTAGAACTGATTGGTAAGTCTAAGCACAGAGGGAATATGAAAATTTAAAGATCTGGGGGGGATAGTTCCTTACCAATAGACAATTAACATTCAATAATTGGAAACATGATACAAAAATCTAAGTATACATTCATAATTATTATTTTCAGTTCTTTATTCTTTTACCCAATTTCAGCACAGGATAAAGAAATTAATTTAGTAAAAGGCTTACCAAAAGAAAAAACCAAAAAAGCAAATTTGGGGAAAAATATAAATTCCAAGTATTCAGAATATGTTCCGGTAATTTCCCCTGATGGAAAAACACTGTATATGTTTGTTCATGGTGATCCGGACAATATTGGTGAAGGTGATATCTGGTATTCAAAAAGATTAGGTCAGGTTGATTGGGAAAAACGAAAAAATATTGGAGAAACTTTAAATAACGAAGCTGGCAATTTTGTTATTTCGGTTAGTCCGGATAATAATACCCTGTTTTTATCCCGAAGATATAAAAAGAAAGGCGGTATTGTTCTTGATAATGGACGTGGCTTTTCCCTAACACATAGAATAAAAGGTGGGTGGAGCGTTCCGGTTGATGTAAAAGTAACTGATTTTAAAAATAAGAATAAATTTGGTGAGTTTTGCATGTCTAATGATCAGAAAACACTAATACATGCAATAGAAATGAATGAAACTTATGGTGATCAGGATTTATATGTAAGTTTCAGGCAGGTAAATGGTGATTGGTCAAAACCAAAGAATCTTGGTAAAAATATTAATACCAAAGGTGCTGAAAATTCTCCTTTTCTGGCTTCAGATGGGATAACTTTGTATTTTTCTACAAATGGTCGGCCCGGTTATGGGAAGAATGATATTTTTTTAACCAGGCGTTTAGATGATAGTTGGACAAAATGGTCAGAACCTGAAAACCTTGGACCATCAATTAATACTCCCGATTTTGATGCTTATTTTACCATACCAGCATCAGGAGATTTTGCTTATTTGGTTTCGGGTGAAAACTCCCATGGTAAAGCCGATATTTGGCGTATTAAATTAGCAGATGTATTAAAACCCAGACCGGTAGTTTTGGTTTACGGAAAGGTTTTAAATAGTGAAACCAAAGAACCTATTGAGGCAAACATTACCTATCGTTTGCTGGAAACAAATGAGGAAGTGGGTATAGCAAGTTCTAACCCGGAAGATGGTACTTATAAAATAATTTTACCGGCAGGTCCTGTGTATAGTTTTATGGCCAGTAAAAAAGGCATCATTACAGTTAGCGAAAATATTGATTTAAAAGAGATTAAGAAATACAAAGAAATTGAACGAAACCTATACTTAACACCTATAAAAAAAGGTTCAACGGTACATTTAAATAATTTGTTTTTTGTTACAGGTAAATCTGAAATTAATGAATGGTCTCATCCGGAGTTATTAAGACTAATTGATTTGCTTAAGGAGCACAAAACTATGGAGGTGGAAATTGCAGGACATACAGATGATGTAGGCTCAGATAAAGTCAATAACAAACTTTCTTTGGAAAGGGCAAATGCTGTAAAAACATATATCGTAAATAAAGGGATAGATGCAAAACGTCTTACAGCAAAAGGTTATGGGAAAACAAAACCTTATGTTTCAAATAAAACAGCAGAAGGAAGAAAAAAGAACCGAAGGGTCGATTTTACAATTTTGGAATTGTAAATAAAAAAGCCCCGGAAGGTTCGGGGCTCAATTAATTAATCAGTATTTTAATTTCATGTTTCTAATCACCAAGTGTAGCAACCATTACGGCTTTAATAGTATGTAAACGGTTTTCCGCTTCATCAAAAACAATAGATGCTTCTGATTCAAAAACGTCTTCAGTAACTTCCATACCGTCCAATCCAAATTTTTGATAAATTTCTTCACCGACTTTTGTTTCCCGGTTATGGAAAGCCGGTAAACAATGCATGAATTTAGTGTGAGGATTACCCGTCATTTCCATTGCTTTTTTATTTACCTGGTATGGTTTTAAAAGCTCAATGCGTTGTTTCCAAACCTCATCTGCTTCACCCATTGATACCCACACATCTGTGTAAATAAAATCACATCCTTTTAAACCTTCTTCCAGATTATCAGTAACTGTGATGCTGGCATCTGTTTCTTTAGCGATTTCATTTGCTTGTTTTACTAAACCAGCTTCTGGCTGAACTTCTTTTGGTGCAATAGAACGGAAATCCATACCCATTTTAGCAGCACCTACCATTAAGGAATTTCCCATATTGTTACGTGCATCACCTAAGTAAGCAAATTTAATCTCATGTATTGGTTTGTCAGAATGTTCCATCATAGTCATGAAATCAGCCAAAATTTGAGTTGGATGAAACTCGTTGGTTAAACCATTCCAGACAGGAACACCGGCATATTGACCAAGGTCTTCAACGGTTGCTTGTGCAAAACCACGATATTCAATACCATCGTACATTCTACCCAAAACCCTTGCAGTATCTTTCATTGATTCCTTACCACCAATTTGAGAACCGGAAGGACCAAGATAAGTAACATTGGCACCCTGGTCATGGGCTGCAACCTCAAACGCACAACGGGTACGTGTTGATGATTTTTCAAAGATAAGGGCTATATTTTTCCCTTTTAATCTTTGTTGTTCTGTTCCGGCGTATTTTGCTTTTTTTAAATCCATTGATAAGTCAAGCAAAAACTTCATTTCTTTTGGAGTGTAATCCAATAATTTTAAAAAATTTTTGTGTCGTAAATTAAATGCCATAACTGTATAATTTAGTAATTAGTAATTGGTAATTAGAAATCAGTAACTGGTAAAGTTACTAGTTACTAATCTCTAGTTATCTATTTGTCTTATTCTAAGGTGATTTTAGTTCCAAAGGTTTTATCTTCTAACTTGGTAGCTTCTGTAATCACACTTTTATCACCACCTTTTTCAACAAATCTTAAAGCAGCATTAATTTTAGGTGACATATTTCCTTCACCAAACTTGCCTTCTTTCATATACCTTTCAGCATCTTTTTTATTTAAGAAGTCCAATTTTTTCTCATTATGCTGCCTGTAATCAATATACACATAAGGGACATCAGTCAAAATATAAAACTCATCCGCTTTGATGGTAGTAGCTAGTAGAGATGTTGCTTTATCTTTATCGATTACTGCTTCTAGAGGACGCACATTTTTTTCATCATCAATATAAACTGGCACACCACCACCGCCAACGGCAATAACAATAGTTCCTTGCCTTGCCAAGGCCTCAATGGATTTGGCATTAATTACTTCTAATGGTTCAGGCGAGGCTACAACCCTTCTCCAGCCATCCTGCATTTTCGGGCTTTCTTTAAATATCCAGCCTTTAGATTTTTTTAATTCGTCAGCCTGCAATTTTGTATAGATCTTGCCCACACGTTTTGTCGGATTATGAAATGCTTCATCATCTTTATTAACAATCACCTGTGTTACAATCGTTACAATATCCTTTTTTATGTTATGCTTAAGAAGTACATTCCTGAGTTTTCGTTCTATCATGTAGCCAATTCCACCTTGTGAATCGGCAACGCATATGTCCAGAGGCATTTGAGGAATATCATACATTTCCTCACCGGCATCGTTTCGCATTAGGATGTTTCCAACCTGTGGCCCGTTTCCATGTCCAATTACAAGTCCATAACCTTCCTTTATCAGATAAATAAGGTTTTCTAAGGTGTCCTTGGTGTTTTTTTCCTGTTCTTCAATAGTGCCAACTTGGTCACCCCTTAATAATGCATTGCCACCCAATGCTACAACTGCTAATTTTTCCATAACTACACATTATTAAATGTTTTAAAATCAAATAAGTAAATAATACCTTTTTGAGAAAAGTTGTGCGAATTTAGTAATTTTTTTTGGTTAAAAATAGGGGTTGTTATTTAACATATCTTTTCAAATTGACCGTTAGTAATGAACTCTAAAAAGTTAATAATACAAGAATTTATCAATAAAAAAAGCGAAGTTGCAAACTTCGCTTAACTGAATAAAATATTTAGGTTAATAATATTATTTCAATAAATACTTTTCAATTCCTTTTACTGCTCTGTAACCATCTGCAATAGCACTAATAGCGTCAGCAGTAGAGTTAACAGAGTCACCACCTGCAAATATCTTTTCAACTGTACTTTGCATAGCATCATTTGTAACGATTCTTCCTCTTTTCAACTCTAATTTTTCTTTGATCTCGCCTGTAAGGAAAGAATAATCAGCTTCCTGACCAATTGCACCAATTACACAGGTTATATCCATTTCAGTTTCACTACCTTCAATTTGAACGGGACGTGGTCTTCCACCTTTATCATCGGCAACCATTTCGGCCATTGCAAATTTAATTTTAATGGCGTTTCCTTTATCATCTCCTATTATTTCTAATGGTATTCCCTGAGGCGTAATAATTACGTCTTCATCTTCAGCACCTTCAATTTCTTCCCAATCTGCTGGCATATCAACCACACGTCTTCTATAAAGAATAGTGACATCAGCACCATGTCTTTTTGCTACACGGGCTGCATCTATTGCAACGTTTCCACCGCCAATTACAACAACCTTATCGCCAACATCAACAGTTTGGCCATCATTAATTTGCTCAAGATAAGTTACCGCTTGCATGGAACCTTTTAAATCCTCACCAGACATACCTAATGTCCATGGTTTTTCAAAACCAATTCCCATGAAAACAGCATCATACTTATTGTAAATCTCATCAAACAGGATATCTTTACCTACACGGGTGTTGTACTTTATTTTTACACCAATGCTTTCCATGTAGCCAATCTGTTTATCAAGGCTTTCCAAAGGCAAGCGATATTTAGGAATACCATACATGGTCATTCCACCTGCTTTTGCTTTAGCCTCATAGATGGTAACGTCAAAACCTTTCAATGCGAGATAATATCCCGCAGTTAAACCAGCAGGGCCTGCACCAATAATACCTACTGTTTTTCCATTCGGTTCTTTTATGTCAGGATTAACAATTTCCTTAATTATATCTGCGTTTTCAGCTGTTTCAGTGGCATAACGTTTTAACCAACGAATTGCAACTGCTTCACCACGAACCTGGATAGCACAAACATCTTCGCATCTTCGTGTACAGACTTTACCGCACATTTCCGGTAACGGATTGTTGTCATATATTATTCGTAATGCGTCTTCATCATTTTCATTTGCAATGGCATTAATGTATTCAGGAATGTGCATATGATCCGGGCAAACTTCTGTACACAAACCACAACTTATACATCTTCTTGCTTCTTTTCTAGCCTCTTCTTCGTTGTAACCAAAAACAACTTCGGCAAATGACTTAATTCTTTCTTTCCCTTCCATCTCACGCATAGGAACACGTGTGTATTCTGACAGGGATGTTTCTTTATCGCTATAAAAGGATATTTTTTCCTTTCCATCCGGATTGCTTAGCCCAGGTGTCCATAGAAATGAATTCGGGTCACCATCTACATAAATAAAATCTTTGGTTAAGTTCAATGAGCCGGTTGGACAAACTTCAACACATAGAGCACACCAGCAACATCTTCCGTTATCAACTCTTGGTCTTAATCCGGAATCACCATCTTTGCCTTCAAATCCTTCAAGGTTAATCATGTCAATTGCCCCATTCATACAAATAGTAGAACAATTCCCACAACCAATACATTGCTCCAAATCATTATGATGAAGACCCCTATATCTATCAGAAGCTTCTACATCTAATTCCGGAAAATTAAGGGTGTGAGGCTTTAGACCAACTCTCTTCAGCGCCGTAAATGGTGTTAATAATCCTTTTAAATCAAAAAAACTCATGTTTTTTTATGTTTATTTGTTTATCTGCTTATTTGCTTATTTGTTATTTGATAGATTGTATAAAACAGAATCAAATCACCAAATCCTCAAATAACCAACAATTATCTTTCAATTTCTGGCGGGCAAGTTCCCAAACTATTCATAATAAATGAAACATCTGCTATATTTGCTCCTTCAAGCATATCTTCTAATAAGCTTACACCATGCACATAAGCAGGGCCTTTCACATGAACCCTTCTTGGCTTATCACTTCCGTCCGAAACTACATAATACCCAAACTCACCTCTGGCTGACTCTGTTTTTACATAAGCTTCACCAGCAGGTATTTTCCATTTCATAGGGTTAGGTATTTTATTATAATACTCACCATCCGGTATTTTCTCAATCACCTGTCTGATAATTTTTATTGACTCCCTAATTTCTTTTCTTCGAACTAATGCTCTTGCCCAAACATCTGAACCTTGTTCCAGTCCAATTTCAAAATCAAGTTGGTCGTATATCTCGTAAGGATCATCTTTTCGAACATCGCTGGCAATTCCGCATCCTCTTAAAGGTGGTCCTACCACGCCCCATTCAATTGCTTTTTCTTTATCAATAATCCCAACCCCTTGTGCACGTTTTTGAAAAATTGAATTATCAAACATTAACTTGTCATAATCATCCAATCTTTTTTCAAGGTAGTCCATTGTTTTCAGAACCTTATCACCAAATCCTTCCGGCATATCTCTTCTTACTCCACCCGGCCAGATGTACATATGATAAACCCTTCCGCCTGTTAGTTCCTCAAATAAATCAAGAATATAATTTCTGTCACCAACACTCCATTGACCTACGGTATATAGGCCTGCTGAGCCATTCTGTCCTCCATACCACAATAAATAAGAAGCAATACGACCTAATTCAAGGGTTAGTACCCGAAGCCATTTAGCACGTTCAGGAACAATTCTTCCTTCAATTTCTTCAACAGCCCTGGCAAAATTTTCTTCATTTGGATCAGGTTCAGGCACGCAAATCCTACACACAATAGTAAAACTTTGTAGCCAGTTTCTTCTTTCCATTAATTTCTCAAAACCACGATGCAAGTACCCGACTTCAGTTGTAGCTTTTGCAATAGTATCACCGGCAACTTGTAGTTTAACCATCATATTTCCGGTTATCCCGGGATGCTGAGGACCTAAATATAGTGTTGTTGTTTTTTCTCTCATTTTAAACTTTTTGTATACTGCTAAATATTAGTATATTAGTTTATTTGAAAATAGTCTTTAAATAGTCATTTATCAATCTCGTGAATATTTCTTAGCAAAATCAGGAATTTTCTCACCACTTCTTTCTGTAATTTCAGTTCTTACATCTTTTGCATCTTCTCTTCCCGGTCTGTCAAAAAAGTGATCATCCACATATTCTTTGGTGTCAAAGTCTTTTCTCATTGGAGGCATATCTTCCCAGTCTTCAAGTATAAATTCTTTTGCACCTACTAAACCTTCGAATTCAACTCCATACATCTCCCGAATTTCTCTTTCGTAGGTATTCGCCTGACGCCATATATTGTCAATGTTTTGCATTACAGGTTCTTCCCTGTCAATTCTGCATTTAATTGTAAGTTGTATCTTGTCTTCAGGTGACCAAAGGATATAGACTAATTCAAATTGCTTATCCTCAATCCAATCAACACAGGACATGTGAGAGAAGTGGTTGTAATTTAAGCTTTCTTTTGCATATAAAAGAACCCCAGGAACTGTTTCTGCCTCTGTTTCAACAATTACTCTCTTTTCTCTTTGAACGTTACCATGAACTTTATCAAACGTATTTGTTAAAGCATCAAGGGTTTCTTTTTCTTTAATATGTTCTGACATAATTTTCCTTTATTAAGGTCATTGACCTACTTTTTATTGCAAAACATTTCGCCCTTACAGGGCTTAGTATTACACTTGCATTATACACAGGGCTTTGCCCTGTGCTTTTAGATGTAAGGCCTTCAGCCTTAATTAAACTACATTTGAATTGCCAGTTTCCAATGACTAATTACCAGTTATAATCAGGCATCCGCCAATTTTTAATCACTTTTTTCTGATTAGCTCTGTATTCCTCAATATTATTTTGATATTTTAGCCAACCATCTGCTTTTCCTTCCTGTATATATTCCTGCAATTTTACAAAACCTGAAATAACTGCTTCAGGCCTGGGCATACAGCCATTTATAAACACATCAACCGGAATATATTTATCTAGGCTGTTAATTGTGTTATATGAATCCCAATACATTCCACCATTAATTGTACACGATCCAAAACCAATTACATATTTAGGATCTTGCATTTGTTCATATACTCTAATTACTCTTTTTAATGTTTTGGTGGCAAGATAACCCGTTATTAAGAGTACATCAGCCTGTCTAGGAGTTGCTGCACCCCTAATGCCAAATCGTTCAGCATCGTATCTTGAAGTCATCGTTGGTGGAATTTCAATAGCACCACAACCTGTGCCGTATGCTAAAACAAACAATGAATGTTTTCTGGCAAAATTCTTAATATACTCACTAATTGTTAATGAATCTTTTTGATCTATTTTTGGACTTATACTCATAAAGCTATGCTTTCTGTAAATTCTATATTTTTTATTTGCGATTTCTGATCTACGATTATTTGATTTACGATTTAAATTACGCAATCATATACCAGGCGTACAACATTCCAATTACTCCAAAAAAAGTAGGCCATCCCCAAAAATACCTGATTGACTGTTCTGTTCTATAACGTGGTGATACAATTCCGTAGAGTACTGGAATCATGTATATCACAAATGTTTTTAATAATAATTCAAAAATGTTTGCTGCGCCTCCCATAAAAACATCTACAAACAAAACTAATTTTGCAAAAGTGAAAATTGAACCACTTGTCATCATCAAGCCTAAATATTTACCTCCAAATTCTGAAGGTGGGCCTGATGCCAGCTCCGATGGTGCAAATACAATATCAAAAGGTGCATAATGCATCATACCAATGAAAGCGAGTAGGCCTGCAATAAATGCAAAGGGTGAAGCAAACATAAGCCAACCAATTTCATTTTGAAGTTCCAATAAACCTGTAATAGATGTAACTTTGAACTGAACCATTAAGGCAACTAGGGCCAATAACCATGGTACTTTATATCCAACCATCTGGCTTAAGCCTCTTGAAACACCAATTGCAGAATTTGGGTTACCGGTTTGACCTGCACCTAAGGCCATGCCTAACTGACCAAATACCATCATGTACAATAAGAAAATAAGGTCGCCGCTAAAATTCAAATTCTGATAGAACTGCCCGTTATTTAATATTGGCACAAACATTAAAGTTGCGGTTGACGCTGTTATAGCCCACAATGGACCTAAATGTTGCATCCAGCCATGATGTATTGCAGATTCTTTACTATACAGTTTTAATACATCTAAAAAATTCTGCCAAACAGGTGGTCCCACTCTGTTTTGAATCCGGGCAGTAACTTTCCTACTAATACCACCATAAAACATTCCAACTGTAAAAGCGGTTATTATGGTAATTATTATTCCTAATATAAGTGACCAATCCATTTAGTTTATATTTTGAAAATTTGATCTTTTAATAATAATAATAATACAAAAAATATGATAACATATAATGCATAGCTTTGTCCATTCCCTGAATAAATATACCTGACAAACTGAAACAGGGCATTTAAACCTTTTCCGATTTCATCATAAATAGCATCCATTGTCCTTTTCATTACAGGACTAATAGCTCTTTCAAATGGTTTGTAAAAGTTGAGTTTATAAGATAGATTTTCATGTGGTAGTGGAACTTCGCCTGACGTACTAATATCTTTTGTTGTAACATACCTGGTTCTCCTTCTGTTTTTTAAAGAGATAAAAATAAATGCGATAATAAACACTGTTCCAATGTACATAGAAACATGTTGTAGATTAACTTCATCGCCCCATGCATTAACCAATAATGACATATTCCAATCTACATTATTAAATCCAAGGTATTGCATTCCATTTGCAATAGGTTCAAATAATATTCCGGGGAAAGTACCTGTAACAATTAAAAATAGTGATAATAGCACCATTGGAATTAACATGGCAGGAGGTGCTTCTTTAATGTTTTCATATTCCGGCTCTTCTTGTCCAAGGAATAATGTATATAATATTTTAAATGAATATAAAAATGCCGCTGTACTTGCCATAAATACGACAATTACCAAAAAGAAATGTTCAGAAGCCAATAATGATTCATATAGCATCCACTTTCCAACAAAACCACCAAGAGGCGGAACTGCGGCTAATGCAATAATTGAAACCAGTGTTGAAAAAAAAGTAACAGGCATTTTCCTTATTAAACCCGTAACTAAAGTCATATCAGTAGAACCGGTCTGTTTTTCAACTGCTCCTATAGCCATAAAAAGGTTTCCTTTAAAAGCAGCGTGTAATATCGCCAGGAATATTGCTGCCATTATTGACATTTCCGTTCCTATGGCAACTCCAACTATTATATAACCCAATTGACCAATTGATGAATATGCCAGAAGTTTTTTTGCATCATCCTGAATAATTGCATAGAAAGTCGCCATTAATGCTGTTATTGCTCCTGCCCAGGCAAAAACTTCATTTATAATTGTAAATTCTCCTGAACTTAAAAGTCTTATAAAAACAAGTCCTAAACCATAAATACCCATTTTGGATAAAGCGCCTGAAAAGATAGCAGTATAAGACATTGGCGAATTAGAATATGCACCTGGAGCCCATACATGTAAAGGCATTATTGCACTTTTAATTGAGAACCCAATCAAAAGTAAAATACCAATTAAAATTTGAGTTGAGAACGAAATTTGAGAAAAATTAGTGAATGCATCTTCAATGAGAAGACTTCCTACCTCTCTATTAATAAGTACAATACCCATAAACAAGGCATAAGCACCTATTGCACTAAATACCATATATTTAATACCTACCTTTTCTACATCTTTACCAAGATAAATAACAACAAGATAGGAAGACCAGGTCATAATTTCCCAAAAAATAAAAAGAGAAATAAAGTCCTGACTCATGGTTATACCTATCATACCCAATATACTAAGGAAAAAATTAAAATAGAAAGTCCCAAGATTTTCTTTTCCTTTCATGTATGCTGTTGAATATAACAGGGCTAAAGGCGATAAAATAAAAACTAATGCGGCAAAAATCCAACTATAAGGAGTAAAACCCCAAAGTGCATCAAAATCAGCTATTTTATAAGAAAAATCAACAGGTGTTTCAATTCCTGTGAAAAACCATAGCGAAGCTGCAAAAATACCCAGGACAACTAAAATATTACCTAAAGTTTCTGATATGCGATGCCCAATGTAAGTTAGGATTGCTGAACCTAATAATATTAATAAAAGTAAAAATAAGCTATTCATAATTTCTAAATAAATTAGGTACTCCATTAATTAATAATTTCTGCTAAACCAGGCAATATTTTTTCAATATATAATCCTTTATTCATTAGAGACGTCGTTGCATTTTCAATAAACCCCGTTATCAAATCCGGATAAACACCTATGCTTACAATAAGTAAACCCATTACAACCATTACAAATGAACTATTTATTGATGGTTTTTGTATCGGTATTTCTTCGCTTGCTTTCCTGAAATACAACCTGCTTATTACTTTAAAGTAGTAAATTATTTCAACAACACTTACTGAAAGAATTAAAGCAATTATCACTTCCATATTTTGCTCAGCAGCAGCTAGTAGCACATATAACTTACTCCAAAAACCGGAGAAAGGGGGCAGGCCAACTATTGCAAATGCCCCTAATCCGAATAGTATTGAAACAAGAGGCATTTTTTTACCAAAACCGTCTAAGTCTGAAATTAATTTAGTTTTTGAATGGTATACTAAAAAGCTGGTAGTCAAGAATAACAAAGATTTTATTACCGCATGGTTAAACATTAAAAATATAGCAGCAAAAATACCTTGTTCTGTATTAATACTAAAAGCAATCATTATTAATCCCATTTGACCCATACTTGAATAAGCAAGCATCCGTCTTAATCTCTCTTGTCTTAATGCAACAACTTCAGCAACAATCATAGTGATTAAGCCCATAATTAGCAATAAGTCAAAAGCACCTTCAAGGTCAAACATTAAATAAATTATCCTTACTAAAGCATAGATTCCTGCTTTGGCAACCATGCCTGCAAAAACAGCAGCAATTGGTCCTGGTGCCTGAGAATAAGCATCGGGTACCCAGCCATTTAATGGGAACATTTCAGCTTCAATACCAAAACCAACAAAAAATAATAGAAAAATTATTACTTTGATTTTAAAATCAACTTCAGGCATTTTTACTGCTATTTCTGCCATATTTAAAGTGCCAACCTGTGTATAAAGCAGAATTATTGCTAATAAAATCATTGAAGAGGCAAAAGCGCCAATTAGTAAAAACTTAAATGCAGCTTCAGCTCCATCTCTTCCTCTATAAAGTGCAGTTAATGCATAAGATGAAATTGCTGTAATTTCAAGGAATACAAATAAGTTAAAGATATCACCAGTTAATACAATTCCAATTGTGCCTGTAACAACAAGCATTAACAGAATGAAATATTTTAAGGAATCATCGAAACCAACTTTCTTAAAATTGTAGCTATATCCCCATATAAAAAAGGCCAAAATACTTATAAGAGATGTAATAAATCCGCTAAATGAGCTAAAAACAAGGTTGATTCCAAAAGGCGGACTCCATCCGGCTATTTTTGTAATAATTGGGTTGTCGGGCTTTACTTCAATCATAAGCATTACCGACATGTATGCTAAAAATAGAAAAACAAAGCCAGGGATTATTCCAATCAAAGGCTTATAGAGCTTCCCAAAAAGAGGTAACAGAAAGGCTGTTAACAATGGAATCGCTACATAATATATAGGATCTAATATTACCATTTTAAGTTTTTAATTTCGTCAATGTTTATAGTGTTATGATGTCTGTAAAGGCGTATAACTAAAGCAAGAGCAACAGCTGTAACACCAAACCCGATTACAATTGCTGTTAAAACTAAGGCTTGCGGAACAGGATCAACCATTTGTTTTGAACCTTCAAGTGCCATAGGTGAAAAAATAGGTGCTGTTCCGCCACTAATATAGCCAATAGCTACAAATAACAAATGTAGACCGGAATCTAATATTGATAATCCGATTACAATTTTAATTAGGTTCCGTTTTACAAGTACAGCATAAACACCCAGAAGTACTAAGAAAATGGCCGTACCATATATTCCATATGTTAAAAATTCCTGCATTTTTTATTTATTGTTTATTTTTAGTCCTGCATTAAAAGTTTTACCACCAATAACTTATCTTACACCTTTTTGTGTAAGGAAATTAGAATATTTCTTATCAGTGCCCTGAATATGTTTAATTAACCAATCTTTAAGAAAGCTCGTTAGTTCCAAGGTTAATACCATCTTACCTGCATTGAACCTTTTTTCTACATCTATTATTTTATTAACAAAATCCTGATGCTCATTTATGTGTGTTTGAGAGTCAGGATAATTATATTGTTTGAAATACTTTTCTTCTGCACTGAAATGAACCACAGTATAGTTTTTCATTTTTTTTATTATATCCGAAATAAGAGCGCTAGGTGCTTTATCATTAATTTTTTCATAAAAATCGTTAATCATATCAACTAGAACCTTATGTTGTTCATCAATTGAATTAATTTTAACACTTAACCTTTCATTCCACTGAATTAGTTTCATATATATAATTTAATGCGTCTCTTCGTCCTGACTAATATTTAATAATGTATCTAGAACACCTGTTAACTCAGCACCAACTTTAAAACCAACTGCTACATATATAATCCCTATCACACCACCACTAATTAAACTGTTAAGCTCACCTTCAGGTAAAAAGTTTTCTAAGAAAGTGCCACCATACACAATACCCAATACGCCCAAAACGACAAAAATTATTCCCGCAACTGATTCGACCCAGGTAACAGTTGAATGTTTAACAGAAAATTTTTTATAAGAAATAAGTAATAATAAAAATCCCGTGGCTATAATGGCACCGCCCTGAAAACCACCTCCAGGGGTTAAATGTCCATGAACAAACACATATGCTCCCAATAAAACAATAAGAGGAAACAAAACTTTTGCACCTGCATGTACAATAGTTGATGCTTCAGTAGAAGTTCTTTTAGGGTTTAATTCGGTATGTACTGAACGCCTTCGGTATAAAATGCTACCAATTCCAGCAGCTGCAAGAAACAATACTGTTACTTCGCCAAGTGTATCAAAACCTCTAAAATTAACAACAATTGCTGTAACTGTATTTGCGACTTTAAGGACTTCTGGTGATTTTTCCAGATAAAAATTTGAAACGTTCATTCTATCTTCACCAAATGGCACATCTGATAAAACAGTCAAAATCTCAATACCAATAAATATAAGTAGTGCAAATATTAGTAGTTTCTTCATATGCTTATTTATTAATTATTCCTTTTGTAGAGGAATTATCTTTTTTTTATTAGTAATTAGTTCCTGTATCAGAACTTTGTTTCTGATAAGAAAATGTCAAAGACAAGGCTTTCGAAGTTTTAATTTTCAAGAGTTTACTTTTGTAAATGATTGGAAATTAAAACGAGAATAACGCCGTATTTGGCGTTTTCTTGCAGAAACTAATTATCTTCAAATCTTTTTGTGTTCCTGATTGCAAGAACAAAAATTATTGTACTCAGTGCAATGCCAATTGCAGCTTCAGTTAATGCTACATCAGGTGCTTGCAGAATAAAAAACAAAATAGATAAAACAAGGCTTATCAAGCCTGTTG
This sequence comes from Bacteroidota bacterium, assembly GCA_039714415.1. Classification (GTDB taxonomy): domain Bacteria; phylum Bacteroidota; class Bacteroidia; order Bacteroidales; family NBLH01; genus NBLH01. Next base: position 3,942 of record JBDLJL010000067.1, on the reverse strand, counting down.
CAATTGCTGCTTGCAGCAAATCTTTTTTTACTACCGCATAAATACCTGCAATAATCAAAAAGAATAATGATATTAGTGTAATAACAATTAAAGTGTTACTCATTTTGTATCCTCCTTTTGTTCTTCTACTTCTTTATTATTATCAACCTCTTCGTAAGCATCAATATGTTCTTTTGAAAAAGGTATCAACTTATCTTTATAGGCACCTCTTGCAAGAGCATGAGAACTAAGAGGATTTGCAATTGCAACAAAAATTACAATTATTATCGTTTTTATAAGCCATGGATAGCCAGGCGTGTAAGTGACAAAACCCAATAAACCAATCCCCAAAACAAGACTCATTGCACCTAAAGTACTTGCTTTTGTACCTGCTTGGATTCTTGTGTATAAATCTGGCATTCTAAAAATACCCAGAGCACCTAAGAATAAAAATATGGCACCTATGGTTATAAGAAAATAAGCTAAATATTCTATTACTATCATTATATACCTCCTTCTAAATATCTTGCAATTGTAATAACACCAACAAAACCCAAAACGGCATAGATTAATGAAACATCAATATATATAAAGCGTTCCAGTACAAATCCCAATAAAACCATTAAAGCAATAGCCATAAATGAAATTGTATCCAGTGCAACTACTCTGTCTGCGGCAGTTGGTCCTTTAACAAACCTTATAAATGCCAATATAGCTCCTAATGCTATTATTGAAATTATTATGATAAAAAAATAAGTCATGTTATTTTTTTTAAGCGTAAATTTTTAATAAAATATCTTCAAATTGTTTTGCAATTTCTTTATAAGCAACTTCAGGCTTTGGATCTTTTACCTCTAGCCAATGAATATAAAACCTATTATCAATTACATCAACACTTAATGTACCAGGTGTTAGAGTAATACTATTTGCTAAAATCATTTTTGCAAAATCTGAATCGAGTTTAGATTCAAATTCAACTATTCCTGGGTTTATAGGCAAACTTGGTGATAAAACAATTTTGGCAACATGAAAATTAGCTTTTACTAATGCAATTAAGAAAACTACAAGGTATTTAGCTACGAAAATCAACTTTATTGGAGAAAGTCCTTTTACACCTCTTGTTGTAAAGCTTTTATATGTAAGTGAGGAGATAATTAAACTTATAGACAAACCTGTGATTATTTCATATAATTCAAAAGATGTTGTAAAAGCTAACCATAGTATGAAAATAATCAACCATGTAAAAATAAATTTACTAATATTTGATATTTTGGAACTCATTCTTTAATGTTTTATTTTCCGCACAAAATTAATTATATATATCTATTTATATGTGTCGAGTAACATATATTCTTGTGTAAATTTGAAATTTTAGATTACGGTTTCATGTCGCCAAAATACTTCATAAACTGGACTCGTTCAAAAGCTGCAGGATTATTACTTTTTTCCAGACTCATACTCCCTTTAAAGTCATCAATTGTTTTATAATCATTTGTATCCATCCAGATTTCAAGTTCTTTGAGTATAGTTTCAATTATGCCTGTACCATTTTTATAAAGAGTAGAAACTACCTGAACTGTATTCGCACCAGCAAGTAATTGCTTTATTAGTGCTTTAGCATCATGCACACCGGTAGAAGCACTAATATCACAACTAATTCTATCTGCCATGATAGCAACCCAACGAAGAGATATTGGCAAATCATTTTCCGAGCTTAACACATGTGTAGAAATTACTTTTTTATTGTCAATATCAAAATCCGGACTATAGAACCGATTAAATAAAACTAAACCTGAAATTTCTGTTTCAGAAAGAGTTCTTATCATACGGGCGAGATTTGAAAAATAATAACTTATTTTTAATGAAATAGGAATAGTTACATGTTTTTTTACGGCATCAATAAGGTCAAAATATAGTTTCTCGTTTTCTTGAGAAGTCTTACTACAATCAGAAGGTAAAACAAAAGCGTTTAGTTCAATGGCATCGGCACCTGCATCTTGAATTTTTTTTGCAAAAAAAGTCCATTCATGAGCAGAAACACAGTTAACGCTTGCAATAATCGGAATATTAACTTCTTTTTTAACGTCCTCGATTAATTTTATATAACTTTTAATATTATCTTCTTTTATTTTATAATCAAAATAATCATAATATTCTAAATTATTTCCATCAGCTTCAACCTGCTCCATAATACTTTTATATTCAAGCATTATTTCTTCCTCAAAAATTGATTTTAAAACAACAGCTGCTGCACCTTTTTGTTCAAGCTCTTTTATGTCTTCAACTGAATTTGTTAGACCGCAACTACCCACAATTAAAGGGTTCTTAAGATCTAAACCGAGATATTTTGTTGCTAAATTTGCCATAATTATTAAATATTAATTATTTATTTTGGTCTATTAAAAATCGATAATTAAATATAGTTATAATATTCGATAAATTGGAGAATAAAGTTACAGAAAATATACAATTATGTATTATAGAATTGTGTAAAATTTTACTTTTCTTTTTTCTCTAGAATATATTTATGCATTCCTGCAGCAGCTTTTCTTCCATCTCCCATTGCCAAAATTACTGTGGCACCACCACGTACTATATCACCCCCTGCAAAAATATCCGGGATTGAAGATTGCATAGTTTCTTCATTAACTACAATGGTTCCCCATCTGGTAACTTCAAGTTCTTTTAAACTTGCTGGTATCAATGGGTTTGGCGATACACCTACACTAACAACAACAGTGTCTACATCTAAAAAGTACTCAGAACCTTCAATTGGTACCGGGCGTCTTCTGCCACTGTCATCAGGTGCACCTAATTCCATTTTTTGAACCTTCATCCTGTTTACACGACCATTTTCATCGGCATAATATTCTAAAGGGTTATTCAGGTTTAGAAATTCAATACCTTCTTCCTGTGCGTGTTTAACTTCTTCAACCCGTGCAGGCATTTCTTTCAACGAGCGCCTATAAATAATTCGTGCATTTTCTGCCCCCAAGCGCTTTGCAGTCCTTACTGAATCCATCGCTGTATTTCCACCACCAATAACAGCTACATTTTTGCCACTTAAAACCGGAGTGTCGAATTCGTCATTGGCAGCATTCATCAGGTTAATTCTTGTCAGGTATTCATTTGAAGAAAATATACCAATAAAATTCTCGCCGGGAATATTCATAAAACGAGGTAAACCTGCACCACTTCCTACAAAGAAAGCTTCAAAACCAAGTTCTCTTAAATAATCAAAGGAAGCAGTTTTACCCACAATGAAATTAGTCACAAATTTCACCCCCATTTTTTTCATACTGTCAATTTCAATATCTACAACTGAGTTTGGTAAACGAAATTCTGGGATACCATACTTTAAAACACCACCAATTTCATGTAGTGCTTCAAATACGGTAACATCATACCCAAATTTAGCCATGTCAGCTGCCCATGCTAAACCGGCAGGTCCTGAACCTATAGATGCCACCTTTATTTTGTTTTCACTGGCAACTTCAGGAACACCCATTTGACCACTATTTTGCTCGTAATCAGCAGCGAATCGCTCCAAGTGACCAATAGCTACCGGTGGTTCATTCATCTTAATAGTATAAAAACATTGTGCTTCACACTGCTTTTCTTGTGGGCAAACTCGTCCACAAACAGCTGGTAATGTATTTGTTTCTTTCAATACTGTTGCTGCACCCAAAAAATCCCTAGTTTCTATTTTTTTGATAAATGAAGGAATGTGAATTCCAACAGGGCAACCTGACACACAGGTTGGAGTTGGGCAATCAATACACCTTTGTGCTTCAAGAACTGCTTGTTCTTCAGTTAATCCCGAATTTACCTCGACATTATTTTTGTTACGAACATCTGGTTCTTCCTCATTCATTTCGACCCTAACCTTTTGTGTCCGTTCTTTTACTTTTTGACTTTTTCTGAGCTCAGCTCTCCATTCTTCGTTACGCTCTTCTTTTAAAT
>JBDLJL010000066.1:0-26028 GCA_039714415.1 Bacteroidota bacterium | reverse complement strand
GTATATGTCACTTATGTAGTGGTTTATATTTTGGCAGTGTATTTTACAATGATTTTTTAAACAGTAATTTGATGATATCTTAATATGGTTATTTGATTGTTTGGTGATTCGTTTATTGAAAAAATAAACAGATAAACAAATAAACAGGTAAACAGATAAACAAATGAACAGATAAATAATGGATTTTGATTTCAAAACATTAGGGTTTACACTTCTCGGCCTGTTGATTGTGCTTAATTGGGGTTTGCTTATGAGCTCAATTATGAGGAAATTAGGAGCACGTGTAGCTAAAAGATATGGTATAAGGTGGTTTCAGCCATGGGTTGATTTGGTGAAAAATTATTCATTACGTTCACAGGTTTCACATGGTGTTATGTTCTATCTGGGCCCTGTATTCCGTATTAGTGGTGGGGTAGGCTTATTCCTTTTTATGCCGATGCTTATTGGTAGTGAATTATGGTTAAATTACTCTTTTCAGGGCGATTTGGTTTTAATCATGTATTTCCAGTTTTTCGGAATGTTAGGTATGGCATTAGGTTCCGGTGAAGGTGGACATCCTAACTCGGCAATTGGTATCAGTCGTGGTTTGTCACAGTTTACAACCATTGAAGTGCCTATGACCTTGGCTATTATTTCATTGGCTATTCAATATGATACACTTTCGTTGGTTGATATTGTAAAAGCACAGCAAGGCGGATTTATGAACTGGACGGTTTGGACCAATCCTGTTGCGACCATAGCCGGAATGCTTTCGTTGTTGGGGGCATTAAGTCATTCACCATTTAATTTAGTAAAAGCTCCTAATGAAATTCCAATTGGCCCACCAACAGAATATCATTCTGCTTATTTGGGTGTTTTACAAACCAATGCAGCTATTTTGCATGTTGTTGAGGCTGCTTTATTTATGAATTTGTTCTTTGGTGGTGCTACTAATTGGTTTGAGTTTATCTTAAAAACTTTCTTAATATATTTCTGGTCAGTATTTGTAGGTGTGGTGTTCCCACGTTTCCGTATAGAACAATCTGTAACATGGTTTTTGAAAGTTCCATTGGTTTTTGGTGTGTTAGCGATTATTCTATACATGTGAGAACAAAGTTAAATTAGAGAAAATGTCAGAAGAAAAAAATATAAATAAATTTGAGAATCCTTATTACGCTAAGCGTGAAGTAACAGGCCCGGATGGTGAACGATTTATTGTTGACCCGATTAAGGATTATTTTAGTGATGAGCGCCCAAAAGTACATGAACCTAATAGTATTCCTGTTGTGGAAAAGTTCTTGAACTGGGCACGAGCTGAATCATTGTGGGTATTGGGTTTTGGAACCGGTTGTGGTAGTATTGAAATTCCACCCCTGATGACACCAAGGTTTGACGCCTTTCGTTTTGGTGTGCAATCCAGACCGACTCCCCGTCAATCAAATGTATTTATTATATCGGGTTATTTAGCAGTAAAAACATTGAAGCGTGTTATTCGTAGTTACGAGCAAATGCCAAATCCTAAATATGTATTAGCACTTGGTAGTTGTACAATTAATGGTGGTATGTATTTCGATAGTTACAATACAATAAACCGTTTAGACCAATATATGCCTGTTGATGTATATGTGGCTGGTTGTATGCCACGTCCCGAAGCTTTATTGGCTGGCTTCAATAAGCTAAAAGACCTTATTAAAGAAGGAAAAGGCGAAAAAGCTAACGAATATGCTGAGAATTTTGATTGGTATAAAGCTAATCAGAAAAAAATTATTAAAGACTGGAACATGCCGGATTATAACTGGTAGTTGATTGGTGATTTGGTGATTTGGTGATTTGAAAAACAATCGGATAAACGAATCAACAGATAAACAATATGAAAAAGGTGATTTGTTTATTCGGTGATTTGATCGAATAAACAAATAAACAGATAAACAAGAAAAAGAATGAAAAATCTTATTAATAAAATATCGAAAGCATTTGAATTGAAGGATGTAGTATACCAACGTTCTGATATGACTTATGCTACCGCCAATAAAGAAAATGTAATTAGTCTGGTTACACATTTGCGTGATTATGAAGGCTTTTCACATTTTGTAATGCTTTCTTGTGTGGATTGGATTGAAGAAAATGTTTTTCAATTGACTTACATTCTTAATAATCCGAAAGAAAAATACGATTTAGCTATTCGCTGTATGATTGACCGCGAAGAAGCAACAATGACATCAGCACATCATCTTTGGGAAGTAATTGCTACTTACCAACGCGAATTGAAAGAAATGTATGGTATTGAGTTTCCAGGTAGCCCTCGGCTTAATGAAAACTTCATTTTGGAAGGTTGGGATGGTATCCCGCCAATGCGCCGTGATTTTGATACTAAAAAATATTCAGCTGATACTTTCTTTCCTCGTGAGCGCCCTGAAACGAATGACCCGAAAGAGTATATGAAACAGCAATTACACCCTAAAGATTGGGATGAAAAGAGTGTGAAGTAATTATTAAATTGATTTTTGATGATTTGAAGATGTGTTTATTTGACAATTTGGTAACCTCAATGATATTTCAGATAACCGGATAAACAAATAAACAGATAAACATAAAAAATATAAAATGAGCTTATTTAATATAGAAACCGATAGGAGCAAATATCCACAAGTAGGTGAAAATGGGAAATTGGATATTGATTTGGATTCGCATAAGTATGTGAAACTATGGCAAGGCCCCAATCACCCAGGTGTTACGGGTAATATGTCTGTTGAGCTTACCCTTGCTGGTGATGAAATTGTGGAGGCGAAAACCCATGTAGGTTACTTGCATCGTGGTTTTGAAAAATTGATTGAACGTCGTTTGTTTGTTCAGGGCTTGCCTACGAGTATCCGTATGTGTGTGGCTGAGCCGGATTCTAACGAATATATTTATTGTGCTTGCGTGGAACAATTGGCAGGCATTGAAATTCCTGAAATGGCTAAATGGTTACGAGCTTTACAATTGGAAATGGCTCGTCTTCAAGGACTACTTAGGGCGGTTCCAGGACAAGGTGGTACTTTTGCTTTAGGAATTGGTGTTCAGTGGGGTGTTTATATGCGTGAACTGATTCTTGACCGTTTCGAGGAGTTAACAGGCGGACGTGTATATCACATGTTTATGACACCAGGTGGTGTACGTGGATTGTTGCCTGATGGTTTCAAAAAGCGTATGGAAGAAAATCTTAAAGAGATTGATAAGTTTGTTGTTGATATTGATAATCTTATGTTCAATAACTCTGTATTTAAAACACGTGCAAAGGATGTGGGCATCCTTAGACCTGACATGGTTGAAAAATATGGTGTGACAGGTTTTGCAGCCCGCTCTGCAGGTTTTAATCGTGACGTGCGTAAAGATTATCCATACTTGGTATACGATCAATTGGATTTTGAACCTAAAGTTATGAACCATTCGGATATTTATAACCGGACCAGGGTTCGTTGGTATGATATCCAAACATCTGTAGATTTGATTCGTCAGATATTGGCAAAAATGCCGGAAAAAGGTGATATCAAAGCACAAACCCCTAACGTGTTGCACTGGCAAATTCCTAAAGGTGAAGCATATGTACGTTCGGAAGCATCACGTGGCGAATATGGTTTATATATGGTTACTGATGGAAGCGATAAGCCTCGACGTATCAATCTTAGGGGGCCTAGTTATTCGCAAGCAATTGCACTTTTAGAAGATATGTTGGTAGGTGCAAACATTGCCGATGTGGCAGCCATGATGGTTTCATTACAAACTTGTCCACCGGAAATTGAGCGCTAATTAGAGATTAAAGGATTTGAGAATTTGGTTATTCGGTGATTTGAAAATAATCAGATAATCAAATAAACGAATAAACAAAATATAACATTTGATAATAGTTGCTTTGAAGAATTGAAAGTTTGATAATTTGAATTGCATCGAATCAACAAATCAACAGATAAACAAATAAACAAAATACAACATGTCATTAAAAGATATACTAATCCCATTTAAAGCCTGGGGAAACATTGTAAAAGATCCTGTTACGCTTAAAAATCCTATGCGTGAAGGTGCAGAGCGTTATCGTGGGTTTCATAAAAACGATGTAAAGACTTGTATTGGTTGTGGTAGCTGTGAGGATATCTGCGAAAATGAAGCAATCGTTTTGGTTCCCGTTGATGGAGTTGAAACGAAAGATGGTGATAGTGGTTTAAGGCCACTTGTTGATTATGGGCGTTGCTGTTGGTGTGCTTTATGTGTGGATGTTTGTACTACCCAGTCGCTTAATTTAACTAATGAGCATACTTGGGTTACTACCGATCCTGAAGAATTAAAATATATTCCCGGTGTTGACAAAAAAGATTGGGATGATAAAGAAGAAGGTTGGCACAAACCTGTTCCTAACTATCATTTTTATCCGCAAGAGCGTGTTCATATGGAAGAATTGCATGCTGAAGAACGTGGCGATTCGTTTATTGAATTCGTTAAAGGTTATTCAAAAGAACAAGCCCAGCTTGAAGCAGATCGTTGCGTGGAATGTGGAATTTGTGTGGCTACATGTCCTGCTCATATGGGAATTCCTGAGTATATTAAGGCTATCCGTAACGATGATATTGAACAAGGATTGAATGTATTATACGAAACAAATCCTCTTCCTGAGATTTGTGGCCGGATTTGTACCCACAAATGTGAGGATGTTTGTTCTGTAGGCCATCATGGTGAACCATTGTCAATTCGTTGGTTGAAACGTTATATTGCTGACCAGGTTCCTGCTGAAAATTATCATGAAATATTAGATACCAAAGAAATATATAAAACCGATAAGAAAATTGCTATGGTTGGTGCTGGTCCTGCCAGTTTATCGGCAGCCTATTATTTAAGTTTGATGGGGCATAAATGTACCATTTTTGAAAAACTTGAGAAAGCTGGGGGTATGATGCGTTATGGTATTCCTTCGTATCGTTTACCATATGATCAAATTGATAAGGATATTAAATATATTGAATCATTAGGTACAGAAATTATATATAATACCAATGTAGATGCCAAGAAATTTAAAGAGTTAGAAGAAAACTTTGATGCAGTTTATATAGGGACAGGTTTACATTTAGGTCGTTCTACAGGAATTCCTGGAACTGACCATGAGCATGTATTCCAGTCAATTGACCTGTTACGGGAAATTACAGAAGGTAAGGAAATTATGGTTCCTGAAAAAGTTGTAGTAATTGGTGGTGGTAATGTTGCAATGGATATTACGCGTTCAATGGCTCGCTTGCAGAAAATTAAGTATGGCAAGGTACAGGTAATTGCAACTTCATTGGAAAGTGAAGAAAATATGCCTGCCGACCGTGAAGAGGTCGTGGAAGCCCGTGAAGAAGACGCGGTAATTAATCCGGGTTGGGGACCAAAATCAATTGAAATTGTAGATGGAAAGATAAAAGGTTTACATGTTGTTAAATGTTTGTCTATCTTTGATGCTGAAGGACGTTTTAATCCTAAGTTCGATGAGGATAATAAGAGGTTTTTTGAGGCAGATATGGTAGTTGAGTCTATTGGCCAGGGAATGGATATGTCGTATATTTCTGATGAGTTGAAAGAAAAACTTGAATTTGGCCCAAGAGGCAGGTTAAATGTGAATGAGTATTTCCAATCATCATTAGATTGGTTATTTGTTGGTGGCGATATGGTTCAGGGTCCTGATGTAATTCATGGTATTGCTAATGGGCACAAATCTGCTATTGGAATCGATAACTATCTTAATACTAAATCATAATAACTTAAAATTTAATATAATGAAAATTACAGATATATTAAAGCAAAGAGGACAAACTGTTTTCACTGTAAAGATGGACACTTCAGCAATAGATGCTGTAACGATTATGGATAAACATAAAGTTGGGGCTGTTATCGTTTTAGATAAAAAGGAAAACGTTGCAGGAATTTTATCGGAACGTGATGTTTTGTATAAATGTTATAATAGTGGTATTGAGCTTAAAGATCAAACTGTAAACAATCTAATGACTGGTGTTGAAGATATTTTGATAGGAAAGATGGATAGCACTCCTCATGACTTGATGAATGTTATGTTATATAGAAAAGTGCGTCACTTGCCAATTATTGAAAATGAACAAATTGTAGGCATGCTTTCTGTTGAAGATATTATGAAAATGATGCTTGATAGTTATGAGAATGAGAGCCACCAATTAAGGGAGTACATAAAAAATCCTTTTGGGGTGCATATTTATGAAGGAGATAAAAAGAAGTCATAATAATATTGAAGGGTATTTTTATTAACCTAAAATTTAATAAAAATGAAAAACATTGCATTTCAGGGTTTAACCTGTTTTACTGTTAAATTGGAAGTTGAGAGTTGCAAAAAAAGTAAAGATCTTGGGGTGCTATTATTAGAATCTGACCATAAACCCGGATATTACTCAGTACATAATTTCCCCCCAAATAAAAAAAAGAGTAGTGCCAGGCATTGTTATTTGCTGGTAAAAAATTCAGTTAATTGTTTTCAGGATATTGTTCTTAGACTGGCAAGAGAGGTTAGACAAAATATAGATCGTAATATACATATTACTCCCGGTCAAATGACATTTCAAAACGAGGAGTATCAATGTGTTCGTATTAATACCAGGGATTTAGAGTATGTCCCCGGGTTAATTTCTAACTTAAAATCTATTGGGATAGAATTTGTTTCTAATAGAAAGGTTGGAAAATACAATAGCCTTATATATTTTAAAAAGTATATCGAATTTATTGAATTAATGGATGGTGTTTACCAGGATGCAAATCTACCTGGTCGTTATTTCTTTTCAATACCTAAAACTTTGGATTATGCAGAGTTTGAATCAAAAATTGGTATGATTAAAAATAGTTGCGAATTTCATTTATTTGATGCGTTTTTAAATCATTTTTTCTGGAAAGATCACGTGCAGGATTTTGTAGGAATATATTCAGAACATTGTGATGAAAATCGGTTTGATGAATTAAAAGAAGAGCTTAAAGAGCGATTTTCCTGAATAAAAATATATATCAGATTTAAAATGGCTGGATTTTGCAATGAGCAAAATTCAGCCATTTATTTTTTAAGGTAGTTGCTATTTCCATAAAAAACCATCCCTAATTTATTGCAAAAGTAAGTGAACATTTGTTCATAACCAAACTTTTCCTCCAATTTATTAAAAAATTAAGATATATAAATATATGTTGTTAAAAACAATTAGGTTTTTAGAAACATTCTAAATAAAAGTGTAATATACTGATTTTTTTCCAATTACCTGACCTTTTCTAAAAATTTATATCGTATATAAAAGGAAAGTCTGGTTTTACTATTTTATTCCAATTAAAGTTTCCATATTTTCGCCATATTAAAATGTGATATTCATCAAAGGAAAATATGTTGTTTATCATAATAACGTTTATAAAAAAAGCAAATTATGAATAATAAATTTGCTATAGGAAAGATTATTAGGCTTAGTTAAATTATAAAAGCATATGAAGACCACAAGAAGAGATTTCATTAAAATTTCATCAATTGGTGCAGGAACACTTGCTGTTACTTCACCGGTTATGAATTTTATCACAAGTAATTCCGGTAATGATCAACTTGAAGATGAATCGAATTCAAAACGGTACCCAACCTACTGCGAGATATGTTTTTGGAAATGTGCTGGATGGACATATACAAAAGAGAATGGCGAACTATGGAAAATTATAGGCAATGAAGATGACCTTCACTCTAATGGTCGATTTTGTCCGAGAGGAACCGGAGGTGTGGGAATGTATAATGACCCTGACCGTTTAAAAACGCCATTAATTAGAGTTGAAGAAAATGGGAAACAAGTATTTAAAGAAGCTTCCTGGGATGAGGCGCTTGATCTTATTGCCAACAAAATGAAAGAAGTGGGCAAAGAATTTGGAAATGAATGTGTTGCTATGTTTTCGCACGGTTCCGGCGGAAAATTTTTTGGAAACGTTTTAAAAGCATTCGGTTCAAATAGTATATCGGCACCATCTTATGCTCAGTGTCGCGGACCACGTGAAGTTGGTTTTATTGCAACATTCGGCCAGGGTATTGGTTCGCCAGAACCAACAGACATTCAGGATTCGAAATGTTTGGTTTTAATAGGCTCTCATATTGGTGAGAATATGCATAATGGTCAGGTCCAGGAGTTTTCTAAGTTGATAGATAAAAAAGGAACTGTTATTACTGTTGATCCTCGTTTTTCAACTGCAGCAAGTAAGTCAAAATATTGGCTACCTATTAAACCTGCTACTGATTTGGCTTTGTTACTAGCATGGACACATGTTATTATAAATGAAGAGTTATATGATAAAGCGTATGTAGAAAAATATACCTACGGCTTTGAAGAACTTAAAGTGCATGTTCAGCAAAATACACCGGAATGGGCTTATGGAATTACAACTATAGAACCACATGTTATCAGGGAAACAGCCAGGGAAATGGCAGCAGCTTCCCCCGCTGTTATTATTCATCCCGGTCGACATGTAACATGGTATGGTGATGATACCCAGCGTTTAAGGGCTGTGGCAATATTAAATGCCCTTCTTGGTTCATGGGGCAGAAAAGGTGGTTTTTATTTCCCTGAAGGAATCAAGTTAAAAAACATGCCAATACCAAAATATCCTAAGCCAAACAGAACCTGGAAAGATGCGCATCCCGGCAAATTTGTACTTGCAGATTTAGCCCTGGCATCCGGAATTTGTGATGCTACGATACCTACACCTGATAAAAGCTGTAATTACAAAATATGGATTGTTAATGGAACTAATTTAACATCTACACTACCAAACCGAAAAAATACTCTTGAAGCAATACAAGCCCTTGAGTTTATGGTTGTGGTTGATACAATGCCTGCAGAAATAACTGGTTATGCTGATGTGGTATTACCTGAGTGTACTTATCTGGAAAGGTATGATATGATGCGCACATCTAAACATAAAAACCCATCAATAGCGCTTAGGATGCCTGCAGCAGAACCTAAGTTTGATTCAAAACCTGCATGGTGGATTGCCAAAGAGTTAGCTAACAAATTAGATTTAGGAGAATATGTACCTTATGATGATATAACCGAGTTATTAGATTGGCAATTGAAAAAAGTAGGTAGTTCATTAGATGAGATGAAAAAAATTGGCGTTAAAAAACTGGAACGTGAATTTGATGATATGTTCATTACAGAGGGTGAAGATGTTGAATTTAATACAAACACCGGGAAAATTGAACTCTATTCTACTTCACTTGAAGCGGAGGGTTTTGACCCAATGCCAAAATACACAGCTCATCCGGAACCTGCTGAAGGGTTTTATCGCTTAAATTATGGTCGTGCACCTATGCACACTTTTACCAGAACAATAAATAACCCAAATCTTTCTGATTTAATGGATGAGAATAGCTTATGGGTAAATCCTAAAGTGGCTAAAGAATGGGAATTTGAAAACGGACAAGAAATCTGGTTAAAAAATCAGGACAATGTGGTGTCTTCTTTTCCAATAAAAATTCGGATAACCGAAAGAATACGTTGGGATTCTGTTTATATGGTCCATGGATTTGGACAAACGGATGACCGCTTATCAAGAGCCTACGGAAAGGGTGCCAATGATACAGAACTTATTTCACATGTAGCATATGATCCTATTATGGGAGGAACAGGTATGAGATCAAATTTTGTGACATTTTTAACTGAAAAGCCAGAAACGGAGGTACACGCATGAGATATGGAATGGCAATTGACACAAAAAAGTGTGTCGGATGTAGTGACTGTGTAGTTGCTTGTCAAACAGAAAATAATATTGAGCATGGTTATGCCAGAGATTGGATTACTGAAACAGTTAACGGTATTTATCCTTCTATGGAACTCGAATACAGATCTGAAAGATGTAACCATTGTGACAATACACCTTGTGTAAGAACCTGTCCTACTGGTGCGAGTCATGTAATAGAAGGTGGTATTGTTAAAGTAACCAAGAATGAATGTATAGGTTGTGGTGCTTGTATTGAGTCATGCCCATATGATGCTCGTTATTTTCACACCGAAGGCTGGGTTGATAAATGTACATTCTGTGATCATAGAGTTGCAAATGGGCAGAATCCTGCCTGTGTTTCGGTATGTCCGACATATTGTATGTATTTTGGTGATCTTGATGATAAAAACAGTGAGGTTTCTAAAGTTATTGCAACCAGAAAGTGGAAAGTATTAGCGCCTGAGGCTGGAACAAAACCACAAATATTTTATCTGACATAACTGTAACCCTCATTCCGCGTGCCGCTGAAGCTTTAGCGGAGGCGCAGAGGGACTTTATAAAGAAACTTAATCACGTTACAAAAATTAAATGGTAAAGTTTCAGGCACTTATCATAAGTTTTAATAAATGAAAATAAAAAACAATGAGAGAAGAACTAATTGTTAGCGGAAGAATGAACCTGTATATTGATCCGGTTCTTCACGCTTGGCACTGGCAAATCCCACTTTACCTTTTTTTAGGGGGCTTGGCTGCGGGTGTTTTATTCTTTGCAAGTTTGTATAGTATCAGAGGTGAAAGTGAAAAATATCCTACAGCAGTAAAAGTGGCACCAATTATTGCACCTTTTGCCATTGTATTAGGTTTAATTGCCCTTTTACTTGACCTAAAGCATAAGCTATTTTTCTGGCAACTGTATACAACCATTAGGTTTGAGTCTCCAATGTCATGGGGTGCATGGGTGTTGATGTTTATTACCCCACTTTCAATTGTTTGGGTTGCCATTTATTTAAAAGAAGTATTTCCAAAGATTGATTTCAAACATGATTTCCTTGGGAAAATATTCTCTTTTGTAATGAAAGAGGAAGACGGAAAGATTGCAAATTGGAACTGGAAGTTTGAATGGCTGCAAGGGTTGGAAAAATTCTTTATTAATTATAAGCAGGCATTAGCTTGGGCCTTATTATTACTTTCTGTAATATTAGGTGTTTATACCGGGATACTTCTATCTGCTTTTAATGCCAGGCCATTATGGAATAATGCTATTTTGGGTCCATTGTTCCTTGTTTCCGGTTTATCAACAGGTGCAGCTTCAATAATGTGGTTATCAGATTCGCACGAAGAACAAAAGTTATTTAGTAAAATTGATATTTTGCTGATATCAATAGAGCTATTTTTCATCGTCCACTTATTTATGGGATTTTTAGCCGGCCCTCAGGTACAAATTGAAGCGGCCAGCTTGTTTTGGGGTGGAGAGTTTACCATTTATTTTGGTCTTTTTGTAGTAGTTCTCGGTTTAATTATGCCGGCAATATTCGAAATTATGGAATTAAAAGGCTATCGGGTACACATTGCAATACCGGCAATACTAATTATATTTGGTGGGTTATTATTTCGTTTTGTAATGGTTGAAGCCGGACAAATAACAAGATATCTTTATTAAGCTTTTAAATTGGGAAGTTAAGAAATTATGAAATATTGAATTAATAATTTGATATTGATTATAAATAAAATAAATAACGAGACAATGAATAGTAATCAGGAAGTTAAGAAATATATGAACCCATATTTAGCGGGTTTTATTTTAGGACTATCTTTATTAGCAGCACTTTATTTTACAGGTAGGGGCTTAGGAGCCAGTGGGGCTGTAAAAAGTACTGTTACAACGGTTGTTAACACAATTGCACCTGAACACGCTCAAGATTCACACTTTTATAGTAAATATATTAAAGGTGGTAAAAATCCAATGAATGCATGGCTCGTTTTTGAAATACTTGGTGTAATATTCGGAGGTTTAATTTCCGGTGCTTTATCGGGCAGATTAAAGTTTAAAATTGAACATTCACCAAAAATTACAGCAAAAACAAGAATTATTGTTGCTATAATTGGTGGTTTCTTCGTTGGGATAGGTGCATCCCTTGGTAGAGGATGTGCAAGCGGTGCGGCAATGAGTGGTATGGCTGTTCTTTCAACTGCCGGCTTTATTTCATTTATTGCGATTTTCGGCACAGCATTTTTATTTGCTTACTTTTTTAGAAAATTGTGGATTTAAATTAATAATGGATTACAGATTTGTGATTTTTCTTATACAATTTAAAAAAAATCATTAATTAAAAATCATCAATCAAAAATAAAAATATGGGACCTTTAATAACACAAGGAATAATTAGCCCCGAATGGAATCCGATGATTGCATTTATTGTAGGTATAGGGTTTGGTTTTGCTCTTGAACAAGCAGGTTTTTCTTCTTCAAGAAAATTGATAGGTATATTTTACGGATACGATATGATTGTTGTTCGGGTATTTTTAACCGCTGTATTAACTGCATCTATTGGATTATTGTTTTTTAATTATTTGGGATGGATAGATTATGACTTATTATACGTTAATCCTACTTTTATTTGGTCAGCAATTATTGGTGGTGCCTTTGTTGGATTAGGAATTATTATGAGTGGCTTTTGCCCTGGGACAAGTTTTTCTGCACTATCAATTGGAAAAATTGATGCAATGGCTTTTGTTGGCGGTATAGCACTTGGTGTTTTCTTTTATGCCGAAACATTTGAATTGCTTTTTGAAAAACTGTACAAGGCAGGTAATCTTGGCAATATTAGAATATATGAAACACTTGGTATTTCACCAGGGTTATTTATATTCTTGTTCATCTTATTTGGAATTGGTCTATTTTGGTTTACTATTTTTGTTAGGAAAAAATTCTCTAACAGAAATTTAAAATATTAACCTGTTTAATTCATAAATATTGGTATTACTACGAATTTTGTGGGTAATAAATTAAAAAATATATTGGTTATTTGTTTATACGTTTATTTGTTTATGTCCCTATATGCTTATACAGCTTAATATTGCAGGTTATAAACAGATAAACATGGTAAATTTATCGTAGAAGTTACATTATTCATAAACACCCACTAAAATGGTAGTAGTACCTAAATATTAATGAATTATATAAGTTACCAACAGTAAAAAAACAGCTAATAGACATTAAAAAAAAGACTTATGAATACAGCACCAGTAAAAAAGAGATATTATTTCATATCAGCCCTGGTTATAATATTAGGAATTATATTATTATTCCTGCCTTTTAAGAAAAACAGGAATCAACTTTCACCGGAGAATCTACTTTTATCAATAACAAATAATGACAGGTTTTATACAACTGATGAGGTTGCTAAGCTCATTATATTAGGCGATCCGTCTATTCAGCTAATTGATGTTCGAACACCGGAAGAATTTGCCAAATTTAGTTTACAGGGTGCAATAAATATTCCTTTGGCTAATATTTTAGATAAAGATGAGGCTGGTGATATGGAATGGGAAGGCTATTTGAATCAGGATGTTAAAACCAATATTTTTTATTCAAATGGTTCTGTTTATGCAAATCAGTCATGGATGCTGGTAAAAAGGCTGAATTTCCCTAATAATTATGTAATGAAAGGAGGTTTGAACAAGTGGGTTGAGACCATTATGCGCCCCAAAAGACCTTTGACCAGTGCAGAAAATGATGAGTGGATAAGATATGAATTTAGAAAAGGTGCCAGCATTTATTTTGGTGGTGGTTCAACTCTTTCATCTGATAATACTGCTGGCAGTAAAAAGAAAGCACCAATAAAAAAGAAAAAGAAAAAAGCAGGCGTCGATGGTGGATGTTAGAGTATGACAAAAGTAAAAGGATAAAAGCAGACAGGAAGCAGTTATCAGTAGGCAGTTTGCAAAATATAATTTCTTAGTGTTTCTAAGTGGCCTAAGTGGTTAAAATGATTAAGGTAAAAATCAAATACTATGAATAAGAATTCAGAAAAAGACTATAGCGTAATATCAAATAAATTACCGATTGGGGGTTTAATATTTGCAATAATTATTATCCTGGGGGTTGTATTTGTTAAAGAGCCATCTAAAAAATTCAGTATTACTACTGAAAATATGCTAACTGAACTTCAAACTTATGAAGATGCCGTTGGTCCGGAAAAAATAATGGATATTTTATATAATGATGATAATCTTTACCGGTTTATTGATTTAAGAAGTTCTCATGATTTTATTAAGGGACATATGGAAAACGCAATAAATATCCCTATCCATAAAATACTGGATGATGAGTATGAGAAAATACTCAACCAGGATGAGTATATTAATATTTTATATTACTCTGATCATTGTGGTGCGTGTGGCCCATGGATGATACTTAAACAGTTAGGTTATAAAAACAATAAAATTTTGTTGGGTGGTTATGATTATGTAAATAATTTTATCCTGAAGGAATATACACCTATGACCGGGAATTTTAAAAATGAAAAAGCGAAATATGATTTTGCTAAAATAGTTAGTGAAACGGCTGGTGCCGGTTCAGGAACTTCATCATCTAAATCTTCAAAGAAAGCACCGATAAAAAAGAAAAAGAAAAAGGCTGGCGCTGATGGCGGATGCTAAATTATAAGATAAAAGACAAAAGTTTAAAGATAAAAGGGAAATACCTTTAAGACAAAAATATTAGACATATGAACAACATAAAAATCTACATCTCCATATTAATTATTTTTTCATTATCTGCTTTCATATCATGTAGCAATGATTCTGTATCAGATAAAAAAGAAATAGCAGTTGAAGCTGCTAAAGATGTTAATGAATCGGACTTATTACTTAATTTCATTGAAAAATCTGGTGATTTTATCAATAGCAAAAAAGTGCCGACAATTATTAAAGCGGTTGAGGTTTATGATAACTTAGACAAGTATTTGATTATTGATATAAGAAACCATGATGATTATATTGATGGACATATAGACGGTGCTGTTAATGTAACTGTAAAGGAATTATTAAATTACATGTATTCCGAAGCAAATCCTGGCAATTATGAGAAAGTGGTGATTACAGGTTATTCAGGACAAACAGCCGCCTATTATTCATCATTATTGCATTTATTGGGCTATGGTAATGTATATTCTTTGAAATGGGGAATGTCATCCTGGAGTAAAAAAATTAATCCGAATAAGTGGAGTGTAAATATTTCAAACAAATTTGCAGGAAGTTTGGAAACCAAAGCTAATGCCAAAGGGGCTAAAGGTTCTTTGCCAACATTGAATACAGGAAAAACCACAGGATATGGCATTCTGGAAGCCAGGGCGAATAAGGTGGCAGCAGATGGTTTTAAAAAAGGATATATAAAATTTGATAAATTAAAAGAAGAGCAGGACAAATATTATGTTATAAGTTATTGGCCAGTAACTGTTTATGGTCATGGTCATTTGTCGGGGGCAATTAATTATCAACCAAAAGAATCGTTGGCAATTGATAAATCTTTGGCTACTTTACCAACAGACAAACCTATTGTTGTATATTGTTATAGCGGACATCATAGTGCATTTGTAGCTGCATATTTAAGGGTTTTGGGATATGATGCATATACTCTTTTGTATGGTGCAAATAGTTATATGAATGGAAAAATGAGAACAGGAATTGGGCATGCCTTTGACCCTTTAAAAGAAATTAATGATTACCCTTTAGTTGAAGGTGAAATTCTTATAGATAAGAAAATAACAAAAAAAGAAAATAATAATACAGATAGCCTTAAAACCAGTACTAAAACAGATAAAAAGTAAAAAGGCAAAAGTAATTTATGATTTAAAAATTGCTTCAAGTATTCAGAAAGAGGCTGTCCAAGAAGGGTGGCTTTTTTATTTGGTTTGTTTGCTTAGTTCTGAATTATCCATTATTCAATAGCCAATATTCATCCTTAAAACAGCTTACCTTGTTCTGATAATTTGGTTTTCCCAAGATGCGTATAAGCCAGCTCGGTAGCTTCCCTTCCACGAGGGGTACGTTTTATAAAACCTTCTTTAATTAAAAATGGTTCGTAAACTTCTTCAATTGTTCCCCCTTCTTCACCAACAGCAGTAGCTATAGTTGTTACACCAACCGGGCCACCCTTGAATTTATCAATAATAGTGGAAAGGATTTTATTATCCATTTCATCCAGGCCTTTTTTATCAATATTCAGGCGGTCTAATGAAAACTTTGTAATTTTTATATCAATAGAACCATCACCTTTTACCTGTGCAAAGTCACGCACACGGCGCAATAAAGCGTTAGCAATCCTTGGGGTTCCCCTACTACGTGAAGCAATTTCTATAGCAGCTTCTTTTTTTATCGGGACATTTAATATTTTGGCAGAACGTTCAACAATGCCACTTAAAACAGGGACATCATAATATTCCAGCAGGAATTTTATACCAAACCTTGCACGCAAAGGACTGGTTAGCAGGCCAGAACGAGTAGTTGCACCTACAAGGGTAAAAGGGTTTAAAGTTAACTGGATAGAGCGTGCACTGGGACCTTTATCGATCATAATGTCGATGGTGAAGTCTTCCATTGCAGAGTATAAATATTCCTCAACAATTGGGCTTAAACGATGAATTTCATCAATAAACAGCACATCATTTTCATCTAAATTGGTTAGTAAACCAGCTAAATCACCTGGTTTATCTAAAACAGGACCTGATGTAACTTTAAGGTTTACCCCCAATTCATTAGCCACAATATTTGACAATGTTGTTTTTCCTAAACCCGGGGGTCCATGTAAAAGAACATGATCTAAAGCTTCTCCCCTCATTTTGGCCGCCTCTACAAATATCTCCAGATTTTCTATGGTTTTAGGCTGTCCCTTAAAATCATTAAATTGAAGAGGGCGCAACTTTTGTTCAAAATCTTTTTCCGTAGGACTTGTATTATTATCGCGTATGAAGTCTGGTTCTTCCATGTATGAATTTCAAGCAAGATGCTAAAGTAATGTAAACTTAGCAAAATATAAATTATTATTTCTTTATCCGTTCAACCGCCAAGTCAATCCTTTTTAAAGTTTCGTCTTTACCAATTATTTCAATAATATCAAACATGTGGGGACCTTTACCGGCACCTACTACAGCCAAACGGAAAGCAGTCATGACCTGTCCCATTCCCAAATTACTTGATTCAAGCCATTCTTTAACAACTTTTTCAGTTTTTTCAGAGTTAAAAGGCTCTACATTTTTAAGTACACAGCTTAATTTTTTCATTAAGTCAGAAGTGTCTTCTTTCCATCGTTTTTTTACCATTTTAGCATCATATTCTTCTGGTGCTTCGAAGAAAAAATGTGATTGTTCCCAAAAATCAGCTACAAAATCAGCACGTTCTTTAACAAGGGCCACTACTTTTAAAACAAAATCATCTGAAAAATCAAGATTTTTTGCTTTTAGTATGTCCTGATATAAATTGCTAAGCCCTTCATCTGTTTTCTTTTGTAGATATTGATGGTTAAACCATTTTGCTTTCTCAGGATCAAATTTTGCACCGGATTTCCCCACCTTATTTATATCAAAAGCTTCAATTAACTCTTCCATATTGAAAACTTCTTGTTCTGTTCCCGGATTCCAGCCCAATAAAGCCATCATATTAATAAAAGCATCATCAAAATAACCTGATTCACGATAACCCGATGAAATATCGCCTGTTTTTGGATCTTTCCATTGCAATGGGAATACCGGGAAACCACCTTTGTCACCATCTCGTTTGCTTAATTTACCTTTCCCGTTTGGTTTTAACAATAGTGGTAAATGGGCAAATTCCGGCATATCATTTTCCCAGCCAAAATATTGATATAAAAGTTTGTGGAGTGGGAGGGAAGGTAACCATTCTTCACCACGAATTACGTGCGAAATTTTCATTAAATGATCATCAACAATATTAGCCAGGTGGTAAGTAGGCATTCCGTCTGATTTGAATAAAACTTTGTCATCCAGCAGGTTTGCCTCAAACCTTACTTCGCCGCGGATTAAATCATTCACAACAATAGTTTCATTTTCGGGCATTTTAATACGGATCACATAGTTTTCGCCTGAGCCAATTCTTTTTTGTACTTCTTCGCCGGATAAACTCAGAGAGTTTATCATTTCCATACGGGTCTGTATTCCGTATTGTTGATTGGAACTACCTTCTGCTTTCAGTTTTTCTCGCATTTGATCAAGTTCTTCAGGTGTATCAAATGCAAAATATGCTTTGCCTTCAGCAACCAAATTCATGACATATTGCTTGTATAGCTCTTTTCTTTCCGATTGACGGTAAGGGCCATAATCGCCACCTTTGGTAACACCTTCATCAATTTTTAAACCGCACCACTCTAGTGCTTCAACAATATAATTTTCAGCACCTTCAACATAGCGGAATTGGTCAGTATCTTCAATACGCAACAAAAAATCACCTTTATGTTTTTTGGCAAATAAATAATTAAATAAAGCGGTTCTAACGCCGCCGATATGTAGTGGTCCCGTAGGGCTGGGTGCAAATCGCACTCTTACTTTTTCATTCATAATTAATAAATTTTGCGCAAAGATAAAGAAAAATGTATTTACATGTTTTTTAATATTATTTTAAATTAAAGAATTATCATTAACTTTAAGCAAATCAATTATTGTATTAAAATATTCAATATCAAACAATTAAATCTGTCTTGTGATGAAAAAAATGAAGGCACTTGTAAAAACCAAAGCCGAAAAAGGAATTTGGATGGAAGAAGTTAAGATTCCGGAAATTGGAGTTAATGATATATTGATAAAGATAAAAAAAACAGCCATTTGCGGTACTGATTTGCATATTTACAGATGGGACGAATGGTCGCAAAAAACCATTAAAACACCAATGACCATCGGACATGAATATGTGGGGACAATTGCTGAAATGGGAAGAGGTGTTACCGGTTTCCAGGTAGGTGACCGTGTAACAGGTGAAGGGCATATTGCCTGCGGGCATTGTCGCAATTGTAGGCGGGGGAGAAAACACGTTTGTGAAAACACCATAGGTATTGGTGTTAATCGCGATGGCGTATTTGCTGAATATGTTTCTGTTCCTTCATCAAACGTAATGAAAATGAATAATCAAATCCCTGATGATTTGCTGGCAATAATGGACCCTTTTGGAAACGCTACTCATACTGCACTTTCGTTTCCTTTAATTGGTGAAGATGTATTAATTACCGGTGCTGGCTTAATTGGGAGTATGTGTGTGGCAATCTCAAAATTTGCCGGTGCAAGATATGTTGTAGCCACAGAAACCAATCCCTATCGTATTGAATTGGCAAAAAAAATGGGGGCGACAAGGGTAATTAACCCACTTGAGGAATCTTTGGATGATGTAATCAGTGATTTAGGGATGATCGGCTTTGATATTGGTATGGAATGCTCTGGTTCACCAGCTGCATTTAATGATATGCTTGGGCATATGTATAATTCCGGGAAAATCTCATTATTAGGAATTTTGCCATCTTCAACTCAGCTCGACTGGGATAATATCATATTTAAAGGTCTGCAATTAAAAGGTATATATGGCCGCGAAATGTTTGAAACCTGGTATTTAATGGAACAGATGCTAATGTCAGGGCTTAAACTTGATCAAATGATTACGCATAGATACAAAGCTGATGACTTTCAAAAAGGGTTTGAAATAATGGACAGCGGAAATTGTGGAAAAGTGTTGTTGGACTGGGAGAATATTAGTAATTAGTCATTGGTAATTAGAAGATTAGGAGATGGAATGATGTGAAGATTGGAAAATGAACTCATATAACTATCTTTGTAATATGCAGATTAGTAGTGCCTTAATTTATAATCTTTTGCCCTGAGTGTGGTTACTGAGCGAGTTGAAGTAAAGTCGAAGGGTAATTTATAATCTATAATTTATCGAAGTATTATATCTTTGGTCTTTCATTTATTAGCGATATATTCATGTTTTATAATTCAAAATCTACATTTTATCTTGGCCTTTTACTTTTTATTACAGGCTTATTTTATTCATGTGCACAAATTGGTAACATATCGGGGGGCTTAAAAGACTCTATTCCACCTGTTATGATATACAGTCAACCTGTTTTTGCTGATACTTCATTTAATGATGATAAGCTAAAGCTTACATTTGATGAGTACTTTGTGCTAGAAGGAATAAATGAGGAATTTATATCATCGCCACCATTAAAAGAATTTCCGGAATTTAAAAACAAAAAGCACAGCCTGATTATTGAACTATTTGATACATTGATAACACCGGTTACATATGTGTTTAACTTTGGCAACGCTATTGCTGATTTAAATGAAAAAAATGTTCTTGAAAATTTTCGCTTTGTTTTCTCAACCGGTAGCATGGTTGATTCATTTAGTATAGCCGGGAGATTAAAAAATGCTTTTGACCTACTAACACCGGAAAATGCCTTGGTAATGGTATATCATGATCATAATGATTCTATTCCTTATCTATCAATGCCAAATTACTTATCAAAGATTGATTCGAGCGGGAATTTCTCTATTGACTTTATTAAGGAGGGGGGTTATAAAATATTTGCTTTACAGGATTTAAATGGGAATTTAATGATGGACCCTATGGAGAGCCTTGCTTTTCTTGATTCTATAATAATACCACAACGTGAAATCATTATCAATATAGATTCGCTTAAAGCAGGAACAATATTACATGATGTTAATGACTCAACTTACAGGGATAGTCTGGAAAGGGATACGGTAATAATTACCGAAAGGCACTTTACTACCCCTGATAATATTTTCCTTTATATGTTTGCCGAAAAAAGAAACAAACAAAGGCTAACAGAATATAGCAGAGAGAAAAAAGGGAAAATTAATTTAACTTTTGATATTCCCATATCAGATAGTTATCAATTAACTCCTTTGAATTTTAACATTTCAGAGAAAGATTATCTTTTGGAAGTTAATCCGGAAAAAGACAGCTTGCTGTACTGGTATAAAGACACTGCTGTTCAAGCAATTGACACACTACAATTTGAGCTTAAATATAAAAGTGTCGATTCTTTGGATAACCCGACAATAATAACTGATACGGTTTATTTTGAATATCGTGAAAAAAAGGACTCAAAAGCATGGAAGAAGAAGAAAGATGAATCAGATACAATCATAAAAATTGAATACCTGAACTTTACATATAAGCTGGAAAATGATAAGCTTGATTTGAAGAAAAATTTAAGTCTGGAAACAGAAATGCCTTTGTTAAATACTGACACCAGTTTGATTAAACTATATGAAATTAGGGACACTAGTACAGTTGATACTAAGGAGCAAAAAATTGTAAGGGCAGTTCGCACATCAGAAAACCGTATATTTATTGAATTTTTAAGGCCGATAATCAATAAACTGAACTTTGAGGCATTAGATTTTAAAAAGCAAAACTGGTATTTAAAATCGCGTATTGACAGCACAACTTTCAGCTTTAGAATTACTGATGAAGAACAGGCTAATTCCGACACATTAAATCTTGTTGTTAATTATGACAATCTTTTCTTTTTAGGGCAGATACAGGAACTTTCAGATACTATTAAACTCGGCATTGTTCCTCAAAGATTAAAAGCTAAAAAGCGGGATAAGGATAATAGAATTGAACTTGCTTTTGATAAACCTCTTACAAATTTTGTTGAGTTGTTTTCGATTAACTTCCCTGAAATAAAAAATGCTTTTAATTTGAAAAGGAATAAAATTGGTGACAGTTTAAAAATCAGCACGGTAAATAATAAAATAAGACTTACAGATACTTTAAAATTATCATTAAAAAGTTTAGATTACGTAAAACTAAATGGTGACAGTGTATTTTATGCTGACACCATTACATTGATTTACAGGGAAAAAAAACAGTATCTTAGCCATACAGGGCGGACAAAAAAACACACCTTTAAACTGACATTTAACAAATCCTTAATCGGTAATGTTGAAATAGAACCACAAAACTTTACGATCAACAATAAATGGTTCGAGCTAACCAAAAATAAAGGTGGGGATACCTTAAGTTACACGATTATTGATGACTTTGTTAGTGATATAGACACCCTTAATTTTGTTATTAGCTATCAGGATAAGGACAGGAAAAACCGGATATCTAATTATTCTGATAGCCTTATATTAATTACCGGACAGCAAAAAATAATCAAAGAAAAAGCTCAAAAAGAAATAATTACACTCCCAAAAAATGAAGCTAAACTGGTGAATATATATGTGCCTGTTGAATATAATTTGGAGCAGGACAGTAACTTTTTAAGGACATATCATATTACAACGGATTGGCTGGAAGATACAAAATACAGGATTACTACTGATTCTATGGCTTATACTGGATATTTTAAGCATTTTAACAAATATAATCAGTATGAATTTTCTACCAGGAAAAAGGACTATTATGCCCTGTTGAATATTAAAATCAGTAAATTGATTCCTGATTTTTACATAACGGATACAGATTCAATAACTACCGATTCGTTAACTACAGAAATAACAGATTCTATTATTGTAGAAAAACCTTCACAATTTTTAATTGACAACACCCTTAAAGTTATTGGACAGGCAAACTTTATTTTGCAATTGATTAATGAGAAGGATGAGGTATTTAAAGAATACCAGTTAAAGCAAGATGCAGAATTAGAAATTGGCTATATTATTCCAGGGAAATACATTTTAAAACTTATTTACGACCGGAATAATAACGGTAAATGGGATACGGGTAATTATTTGAAAAAATCGCAAGCAGAGCGTGTACTTATTTTCCCTAAAGAATTAGGAATAGCAGAAGGACTTGAAATAAACATGGAGTGGGATGTAGGTAAACAACTAATAAAATCAATGCAGGAAGGGGACTAATACAGTGATTAATTTATAATGATTATTGAATAATGCATATCGATGGTTGATGATTTCTGGGTTGAGGTTTATATTTTTGTAAACAAATCACAAATCGTAAAACAAAAATTTTAAAACATGTCCGTTTTATTAGAATTTGCTATGTTCCCTACAGATAAGGGAACCAGTGTAAGTAAAGATGTCAGCAAAATTATTGCTATGATACGTGATTCCGGTATTTCCTATAAATTGACACCAATGGGTACGATAATCGAAACTGAAAACTTACCGGAGGCTCTTAATATTGTGCAAAAATCCTATGATTTGTTGGAGGGTAATTCTGCAAGAGTTTATTCAACACTCACGATGGATATACAAAAAGGAAAAAGCAACAGGTTAGAATCAAAGATACAGTCCATTGAAAATAAGATTGGAAAGGTTGATAAATAGGAATTAAGAGTGAAAAAAAATATAACCACTTTCACTGTAAAAGAAAAGTTTAAAACTCGAAGCTTGAAACTGGTAGCTCGAAGTAAAATGCCATTGGACTTCCGACTTCAAATTTCTGTTAAAATATCAATATTTGTTTTCATCAATATCTGGCATAGTCTTATAATAAATGCTCAATGCAAACCGGCAGTATGGTCGTTTCAGGCGGGAGAGGAATTGTATTATGATGTAGTGTATAATTGGGGATTTATTTGGGTAGAAGCCGGCAGTGTTGATTTTAAGGTACATAATGAACAACTTGATGGGAGAGAAGTATTTCATTTTGAAAGCACGGGCACTTCTTTAAAAAAGTACGACTGGTTTTTTAAAGTTCGAGATTATTATGATTCATGGGCAGAAATTGCCGACTTAAAGCCAATAAAATATTCCCGGAATACATCAGAGGGAAAACAAAAAGCAGATAATAAATACTGGTTTGATTATAAGTTACAAAAAATATATACCAACACCTGGAATTCAAAGAGAAAAAGGAAATTGGACACCCTGGCATTAGCTCCATGTATTTTCGATATTATGACAGCTGTTTATTATGTACGTACACTGGATTTATCAAAATACAAAATCAACGAAAAAATTCCCCTAAGCATGATTGTGGATAATGAAATCTACGTGCTTTATGGACGATATCTTGGAAAAGAAACGATTAAAACAAGAGAAGAAAAGAAGTATGATTGCCTGAAATTTTCTATATCGCTTGTTGAAGGTACTATGTTTAAAGGTGGTGAAGATTTGACGGTGTGGGTTAGTAATGATAATAACAGGATTCCTTTACTTATTGAAGCAAAAATACTGGTTGGCTCGGTAAAAGCAACTTTTAATCGTGCAAAAAACATAAAACACCCACTACATTTTGAGGTTGATAAGTAGCCACTTAACTAAATTCAGACATCCTTACTTTTCGCATTCTGCAATGTTACATTGTTGCACTTATTGATAGGGTTATTTTTTTGTTTCCAGTTACAAGTTCATAAGTCCGGATCTTTGAATTTAACCCCAATAATTAGCTGCGCTGAGGTGCAAGCACGTTCATAGAATTATTGCTTTCTGCAAAAGCGACTAACTTCAGCTAGAATTTTGGTAACCCAAAATTTAACTTCACTAAGTCGGGTTTTACCTTACGGTGAGCTCACCGCCAGAAGGCGGTTTCGGTTCTCGCATTTAGATTGGCTGAGCCGAGCTAAAGGTTCATGATTAGAAAAACTCATAGCCTGCCCCGCCTTAGCGGGGAATAATGCGGGTTAAGATCTGGCATTAATTATTATGAAAATTGTCCGTTTTTGAACAAAATTGTCCGAAAACATACATGCCTTTCTACTTTCTGTATTTCTCAAAACCTTACATGTTGCTGGTATTCAATAAAGTACAATTGCTGGTATAATATGTGAAATATAATTCTTTCGAGATAATATTTGCGTACTTAAGTACGTTGATGAAAATGGAAATTAATGAATAGTAAAATCCCTGAACTTGCGTTGAAAAGGCTTAATTCGTAAATTTGTACGGGGATTAAAATTATATTTTATATCATGGAAAAACTTGTTGTGTTATTAATAAGTATCACATTATCAGCAACTAATATTGTAAATGCACAAATTATTGCATCTATAGAAACTGCCGACAATGACAGTATTGAATGCTTAAAAGGTATATCTGTATACAAAGAGTTCCAAAAACTCAATTTTATTGATAAAGCCATCCCGGAATGGGAAAAAACATATAACAGTTGTCCTGGCTTTAAAAAAATAATTTATCAGGATGGTGTAAAGTTTTTGCGTTACTCAATTAAAAAGGAGAAAGACAAGAATGTTAGAAAGGTGCTGGTAGACAGCTTAATGCGGATTTATGACGGGCGGATAAAATATTTTGGTGAAGAAGCATATCTTAAAGGGAAAAAAGGGCTTGATTTATTGCGATATGATAAAAGCAGAATTGAAGAAGCAAGGCAATTTCTTTACGAATCAAAAGAAGGCCTGGCAGAAAAGACAAGCCCATCTGTTTTAAATTCATTAATGGCCTCAACCGAAATACTTTACAAAAGGAAAATATTAACGGATACAAATGTTGTTGAAACCTATTTAAGTTTAATCGACATTTTGGAAAAAAAGTTAAAATCAGAAAAAAATGATAAAAAGATAAAGCGCATTAATGTTGCCATTAACTCCATAGAAAGTGTTTTTTCAAAAAGTAAAGCAGCCAGTTGTGATAACCTGTTACCTGCGTTTACTAATAAATTTAATGATAATAGTGAAAACATAGAGCTTATCTTGAAGGTTCAGGCTTTATTAAAAGGGGCAAATTGTATTCATTCTGATTTATATTTCCAAACTGCTAAAAAACTTCATGAATTAAAACCCAATGCAGCCAATGCGTATATTTTGGCTGGTTTGTCACTTAAAAAAGAGCAATTTAAAGAGGCAGGTGATTATTTACTGCAGGCAATTGAAATGGAAACTTCAGATAGCCTGAAAGCGCAATACTACTTTGATCTCGGGGTAATATATTATTCTAATCTTAAACAATACCAGCAAGCACGTGTTTGTGCTTATGAAGCCATTAAATTAAGAAAAAACTGGGGGAAACCATATTTACTTATTGGTGATATTTATGCCGCTTATAGCCCAAGTTATGGTGAAACAGGCTTTGAGAAAAGCACCCTTTATTGGGCAGCAGTTGATCAATATAAAAGGGCAAAAATGGTCGATTCAACCTATGTGAAAACAGCAAATGATAAAATTGAATATTACCGTCAGCATTTTCCTAATGGCGAAGATGCATTTTTTTATGGTTTCTCAAAAGGGCAAAACTATAAAGTGGGTGGCTGGATAAATGAAACTACGGTAGTAAGGACCAGGTAGTTTTTTTTACCACTAGACTAAAGAGTTTGAACCACTAAGGGCACT
>JBDLJL010000065.1:0-26419 GCA_039714415.1 Bacteroidota bacterium | reverse complement strand
GTTGTCTAGGTCTATATCTTGCTCCTATTTTGTCCCTATTATTTAATCATCAAAGATAAAACTCTAGTTTAATAAATATATTTACAAACATACGAGGTCCAAAGGACGCTTTGAGGTCATACACTGACCTTTGAGCATCCGTAGGATCTCAAAGCGTCATATTATGCCAGTGAATATTTAAGCTTATTTTAATTATCTTTACCTTTATAATTAAATGGTTAATACCTCTAATCAATTCCAAATCCAATGAATGACCGAATTGATCTTCTGAAAAAACAACTATCTGAAGCGCATTCAGAAAAAGAAAAAATTGACTTGTTAAATACACTCGCAAGTGAATTAAAATACATTAACCATGAAGAAGCCCTGGATAATGCTAAAAAGGCTTTACATCTTGCCATAGAAATTGATTATCTGAAAGGAATTGCTTACGCAAGGCTTTATTTGGGAATCAGTATGTTTTTAATGTCAAAAGTGGAGAATATTTTAGAAAACTTCCTAGAAGCATTAGATTATTTTAAAACAGTGACTCATGAGCCTGGCTACCCGGAAACATTAAATTACATGGGCAATGTATATGAAAGTTACGGTGCATATGAAAAAGCATTAGGTTATTCCCAACGGTCATTAAAAATAGCTGAAGAATATAATCATGTTCAAACAAGTGGGGATGCCCATAGCACCATAGGGATAATTTATACCCGCCTGGCAGATTACAACAAGGCTATTGACTCGTTTAAAGAAAGCCTGAAAATAAGGAAAAATTTAAAAGATTATAAAGCTCTTGCATCCTCCCTCAACTGGTTGGCACGGAACTATACCCTTTTGAAAAATTATAACAAGGCAAAGCTATATTATGAAAAAAGTATTGAGCTTCGGAAAAGAACAAATAACCCTGCCCTGCCATGGTCTTACCTGGGAATAGCCAGCCTTTATGAAAGTATGGGTAAAAACGGCTTAGCCATTAAAAATTACAGGAAAAGCCTTAAATTAAACGAACAAACAAAAGAAAAAAGATGCAACCTACACTGCTATCTGGGCATGGGGAAGGTCTTTTCGAAACAGGAAAAATTTCAAAAAGGTATCGAATATTTAGTTAGGTCCCTCAGTATTGCTGAATCACTAAAAGCAAAGCCTGTTTTGTTTGAAATACACCTTTCGTTGGCTGAGAACTATGAAAAATCAAATAATCTGGCAGAAGCACTAAAGCATTATCGCTTGTATCAAAAGTTCAAAGAAGAGGTGATGAATTCTGAAATGCTTAATAAATTAAGATATCAACAGATCAATTTTGCCATAGAAAAGTCTCAACAAGAATCAGAAATATTTCAGCTTAGAAATGTTGAATTAAGGGATGCACTTAAACAAATTGAAATAAAAAACCAGGAAATAACAGATAGCATTGAATATGCCAGTCGTATTCAGACAGTGATGCTTCCCCCCGAAGATTATCTTAATTATATTTTATCAGATTATTTTGTTTTTTTTAAACCAAAAGGAATTGTAAGTGGCGATTTTTACTGGGTGAAAAAGATAAACAATTACATTATTTTTGCCATTGCAGATTGTACCGGCCATGGCGTACCGGGTGCATTTATCAGTATGCTGGGAATGTCATTTTTAAATGAAATACTGCAAAAAACGAAAATCACACAGGCAAACCAGGTACTTAATGAATTGAGGCATAAAATAAAAGAAACTTTAAGACAAACAGGGGAAAAGGGCGAATTATACGATGGAATGGACATATCATTATGTGCACTCAACACAGAGACTAATATCCTTCAATTTTCAGGTGCTAATAATCCTTTATATATTATTCATGAAGGGGAATTTATTGAAATTAAACCGGATAAAATGCCAATTGGGTATTACCCAAATGAAAAACCAAGCTTTACCAATCACGAAATCCAATTAAACAGTGGAGATACATTTTACCTGTTTTCAGATGGTTTTATGGATCAATTTGGAGGTAGAAAAGGCTTTAAATATAAACCGGGAAAATTTCAACAGGTATTATTTGAGAACTATAAAAATCCTTTGGTCATTCAAAAAGAATTACTGGAACATGAACTAAAAAACTGGATGAAAGGCTATGAACAAACTGATGATATTTTAGTGATGGGGGTTCGGGTTTAATACTATTTAAAAACCTAAAACTATGAAAAAGATAATTACACTTCTTCTATTTTTTTTGTTTATATCTTCTTTAAATGCCCAAAAGCCTGAACTCGAATTTAAGGAGATTTTAGATGAAAACGGTCTTTCTTTTAATGATATTAATGAGATAAAACAAGATTCTTTTGGGTTTATTTGGTTTATGAAATGGGCCAAGGGAATGTATCGCTACGACGGAAACGATGTTACCTCATATATATATGATCTGAACGACAGTTTAACTGTTAATAATTTTGAAGCATCATACTTCTTTGGTAATAACGGAAGTTTTTTGATAAGTTTAGATACTATTGTCGTAGATTTTAACACCTTAAAAAATAACAGCATATCACCCTATCAAAAACTAATTGACGACACAATTACCTTTCGGAAAATTACAGAAGATAAATACGGAAATTTATGGATTCACAAATACTATGATTTATACTGCTACAATACAAAAACACAAGAATTAAAAAAACACTATAAAAGGTATTCAGAGGAACTTTATAATTTTATTAATTCAAAAAACAACAACAAACAAATTGCCAAATTAACTGAAATTACAAATTATCAAGATACAAGTATCAATTTTACAATTGATAATGACAAAAAAGTAATTATCGCATGTTCGGGAGAAGGCATTATTGGCATGTTCGATTATGGAATGATTTTGCAAGGAGCTGATACAATTTGGGTCATGGATTATTTTAAAAGTCGAAAAGCAGGCGGATCAGTTATAAACAGGATTGAAATAGAAGTTTTAAATCTCGAAAAAGGTGAATACACTTTGAAATATAAAAGCGATGATTTCCATTCATTCAACAACTGGATTGAGGAAAAACCAACTGAAGTAAATTTTTACGGTTGTAAAATTATTGAATTACCGCCTGATTTTGGTAATATTGAAAAACACATTATTGATTCCGACTTTGATGAAGTTCTCGCTATTTTGCTAAATCACGACAACGAATTATGTATAATTACGGCCAAAGGATTATTTACTAAAAAACCAAATAAGAATTTTGACTTTTGTGAAATTGACTGGATTAAATTAGCCGGCAGTCCCATAGAAGATTTATATATCAGCGATGTGGTATCTGACTTGGAAAACAATATCTGGATAAATATAGGTGGCAACATTAGTGGCATAGTTAAAGTGGACAATAAAAACAAAACTAGCAAACCATTTTATATGCAACGTGATGTGAAAGCACTGGTATTCGACAGCATTCGTAACGGCATTTGGTATGTTCTTGACGATCTGTATTTTTTCGATTTGGAAACTCAAAAAGAATATAATTATGATTTGGATAAAATATTAAATATCAATTTGAAAGAACACGAATTATTTTGGTTTGGTGATATTTTTATTGACAAATCAGCTAATGTTTTCGTATCAACAAGTCACGGGATTTTTAAAACAAAAACAAAAAAAATTAATTCTTACTTACCGGAAAATTATTATAAAACTGTATCCTGGAAAGCAGCACATAAAGCTGATAGCAAATTATATATTATCGACAGAGGTTTAAAGAATATAAAAGGAGGTTTTTTAAGCGTTTATGACTTTGAAAAAAAACAAACTGAAACCTATCAATTCAAAAACAAAAAAATAATCCTGGGAAAAGCAGGGGTTTATGTTAGTCAGAACAAGAACATTTGGGTTTACCAAATTAATGATTTGTATTTCTATGATAAAGAGATGCAACTTATCACTGACAGTTTAAAAGCCGATAGTCGTATCCTGTCAATTTTTCAGGATACAAAAAACAGAATGTGGCTTTTTACTCTAAATAACATTTGTTTATTTGATGAACAGGAATTTAAACTCAACAGCTTAGTCGAATTAAACTCAGATGAATATACTGATAACAATATTATTGATTTTATTATTGAAGTTAATAGCAAATTATTTATCAGAACATATCAGGGAGTTTATTCTTTTAATACGGAAACAAATGACATTATACAAATTCTTAAATACGATGAAATATATAATTATGAAAATCGGTATCAAGGTAATATTTTTTATGACAAACACGATAATTCATTATGGTTTGCAACCAAGACTAAGCTGTATTCATATAACTTAAACACAGAAAAAGTAGAAAAGATTGGATATGTGAATTTTTTTAAAACAATCTTTGAAGAACACTACATCAATTATACGGTTGTAATAAAAAGCAAAAATATAATTTGGGTTTCAACAGGTAATGGCTTTTATAAGATTGATACCAAAAGCAAAACTGTTAAAAATTACTCAAGAAAAGACGGATTATTTGATTACTCGATTTCAGATATGCTTCTTGATAAAAACGAAAATCTGTGGTTTTCAACAAACAGCAGTATTATTAAATTCTCTCCCGAAAATGAACAATTTATTAGTTTCTACCGGGGTAATGATTATCCATCCATATATTTTTTTCATAATATTTCTGATAGTATTTTTCAATTCAAAAATGAAATCGGTTTTTTCGGAGAAAGCGGTATTGCAGCTTTTAATCCGGACAATATAAATTATACACTTCCACCTGTTATAATAACAAAACTTAAATTGTTTGACAGAGAATATTTTCCAGACACAATTATTCATCAAAAAAAACAAATAAACTTAAACTATGACCAGAATTTTATCAGCTTTGAATTTGCGGCACTTGACTATTCAGACCCCAAACGAAATAGATACGCCTACATGCTTGTAGGAGTGGATAAAGAATGGATTTATACCGACTACAAAGACCGTAAATCAAAATACACTAATCTTGCCCCTGGAAAATACACTTTCCGTGTAAAAGCATCAAATAACGATGGTATTTGGAATGAGGAAGGTGTTTCTCTTACAATAATTATAACCCCACCATTCTGGAAAACATGGTGGTTTTATACATTGGAAGTTATTGCTTGCTTACTGTTGATTTTTGCATTTATAAAATATCGTGAGCGCAAAATACAAAAAGAAAAAGAAAGACTGGAAAAAACTGTCGAAGAACGCACACAGGAAGTTAGACAACAAAACGAAGAAATTAAAACCCAAAATGAAGAAATTAAAACCCAGAGCGAATTAGTAAACGAACAAAATATTAAAATTAGTGACAGCATTGAATATGCAAAAAAAATACAATCTGCTGTACTCCCTCACCAAGCATACATTGATGAATTATTACCTGAAAACTTTATTTTATTCAAACCCCGTGATGTTGTAAGTGGCGATTTTTACTGGATAAGGCATATTAATCAATATATTGTTATTGCCGTGGCAGATTGTACCGGACATGGTGTCCCCGGGGCAATTATGAGTATGTTGGGTATTTCCTTTATGAATGAAATTGTTCAAAAAAGAGAAATTACACAAGCTAACCAGGCATTAAATGAATTACGAAAACAAATAAAGCAAGCCTTAAGACAAACCGGTAAAAAAGGTGAAGCAGACGATGGAATGGATATGGCTTTATGTGCCCTGGATACCAAAACCAATATGTTACAATATTCCGGGGCTAATAATTCACTGTATTTAATTCAAAACGGCGAACTTGCTGAAATTAAAGCAGACCGGATGCCCATTGGATTTTACCCAAACGAAAAGCCCACATTCACCAATCATGAAATTCAACTCAAAGATGGAGATATTTTCTATTTGTTTTCCGATGGTTTTATGGACCAGTTTGGTGGTAAAAAAGGCTTTAAATACAAAGCCCCTAACTTTCAAAAAGTTTTGTTAGAAAACCATAATAAGCCCATGGCCATTCAAAAAGAATTACTGGAACAGGAACTAAAAAACTGGATGAAAGGCCACGAACAGACCGATGACATTTTGGTTATGGGGGTGCGGATATAGAAGCCGTCAGGCGGATGGTTCAATTGATCACCTGACTATCAGATAAACCAATACATTTATTTTCCGAACCGCCAGACGGCTACTGAAGTAAAACCAATGGTTAAGTAGTTGCAAAACTTATACCCCTTCCATAGCATGTTTTTTGATTAAATATGAATGACCATAATACAATAAATACCTTCCGGCTATAAGCTTTTCTATTTCAGGATCTTTGATCTTTTCCTGAAAATAATTCCGGTATTTATCATTCGAAAGTAACTTGTTACAGGTCTTACAGATGTTTGCTTCATGTAAATCGTTTTTATTAAATTCAATATCACCCCCCCTTTTTTTAAGCATTTTAAACATTTCCTTTAATCCCAATACTTCAATAAAGGGTATCAAATAGTTATTTTGAATTCTTTTTTGTAGTTCAGCAACAGGTTCTTGATCAATACTCCCAACAAGTAAAGGGCTGTTTTTTGGCAAATCAGCAGCACAACATAAAGCAAGTTGCCCATTCTGCAATATGATTTTTCCTATAGAATGACATAATAATGAGGAATCTTTTTTATTCAAATGGTCTACATTTTCGCATAGTTTATTATTTTCGGCGCGACCGGAATTAAGCATGCTACCATTTGAAACTTTTAACGATTTTGCCACATCAGATGGTAATATTTTTTTAATTGATTTAATTAATTGATCATCCGCTTTTTTATTGTTGGAATTGGTAACAGCCAGTGAATGTATGATTCCAAATTCATTGCATATATTTATGGCATTTGCAATATTCGAAACAGGAATTTTTTCCAGGTGGTATTGATCCACACTAAAAGCCATGGCATATATACCGGCATCATACAATTTCTGAATTTTGATTCTTGTTTTTTCCTGCGAGCTTGCCCAATAAGCACTGGTAACCACAGAAGTTTTCATTTTCTTTTTAGTGATATAATCGATAAGCTTACATAATTTTTCAAATACGTAAAATGGCTCACCACCCGTAAGTGTAACAATTTTAAAAGAATTAAAGGCCACAATTTTATCAACTCGTAACTTAAGTTTTGACAATGGTATTTCTTTGCCCAAATTATATTTATTATCAGAAATACAATGCCTACACCCTACCGGGCAATTATTGGTAATGATCAGCCCCATACTTTGCCTAGAAATTTGAAAAACCCTATGCTTCCGCATAAGGTTTTCTTTTAATTTTTCAATAGATGTTTTATCGGGTATTTTTATCATTATATATTTATTGCTTAATGAAGATCACTTTTTAGTAGGATCAATCTTACTAAATACAGGTACTGGTCTCACTATACCCATATTGGC
Source organism: Bacteroidota bacterium (assembly GCA_039714415.1). Classification (GTDB taxonomy): domain Bacteria; phylum Bacteroidota; class Bacteroidia; order Bacteroidales; family NBLH01; genus NBLH01. Next base: position 19,107 of record JBDLJL010000065.1, on the reverse strand, counting down.
GACACTCAATAAATCATCCACAGGTTCTTTTGCAATTTTACTATATTGAATCTTATTCAAAGCATCAATATCTGCATCAGTGAGATTATATGTTGCATCAGCTGCAAACTGTTTCATTCTTTTTGCTTTTTGAGCTACAAAAGCATTATCTCTAAATTCCGGATCAAGAATTATTCGGGCTAACATTCTGTAATACTCTTCTGAAAAACTTCCTTGTGGAAAAATCGGGATTTTTGTTTCACTCATGGCGGTTTATTTTAAGTTATACAAGTTAAAATGATACCCAAATTTACGGAATAAAGCTACCGGAGTCAAGTAAAATGCCAATTATAAAATATTGCATTTGTTTAATTGTCAACAAATTGACAAAAAACATATACGCTTACCTTTTGAAAGATTCGTTTTATTCTTAAATAATTCTCCACTTTTTTATTAAACTATTTTTTTAGGCAGCTTCCGCGAATAATTTAATTATTTTAATTCATCAAACATATTTTTTCGTAACTTGTATCAAATTCATCTGCTTCAATTTCTTTTATGAACTTTCAAAAAATTATTGTCAGTGCATTAATTTTGGCAATTATTAATTATTTGCCGTACCAATCCTATACACAAATTACACTTCCTATAATTGAAAGCAACAATAAAATAAGCTATCAAAGTTTAGATATTGAAAGTGGATTGTCTTCTTTATTTGTTGAACATATTTTACAGGATAAATATGGTTTTATGTGGATAGCCACTCCATATGGTTTAAACATGTATGATGGATATTCAATAAAGGTTTATAAATCAAATCACCTTGATTCTTCATCACTCTGTACCGATTTTATTAATAAAGTTTATGAAGATAAATCCGGGGTAATTTGGGTTTGTACTTCAAGAGGGCTTAGCTCATACAATAGAAACAGTGAAAACTTTCAATCTTATTACCCAAACCCTCTTGACATTAACAATGAAAACAATAACATTTTATCGGTAGAAGAAGATTCAAAAGGTATTCTATGGGTATTTACAAAAAATGCTCTTTTTTCATTTAACAGAAAAGATAATACATTCAGTAATTATAGTAACGATAGCGTAATAGTTAATGACAGTTGGACTTATTATTCAAAGTTTATAAAAAGAATTTGTGAAGATAAAAATTCCAATGTTTGGATTACATCATCAAAAGGGTTAAAAAAATTTGATCGTAAAAAAAACGAATTTATCACATATTCACATAATCCTGATGACCCATCCAGCATTAGTAGTAATAATATTGTCACAATTGAAAAAGATAAAAAAGGTTCAATTTGGTTTACAACTTTAGATGCAGGCATAAATAAAATTGAATTTGAAGAAGATAACACTAAGTATCCTAACAATATTTCCTTTAAACGTTATCATTTTTCTGAACAAAAAGGAAGTATTGTAAATGATTCTTTAATCAGTTTATTAATTGATAGTAATGAAGATCTATGGTTAACAGGTAGTAATGGAATTTCAAAGTATAATTACAAACAGGATAATTTTGAATCATACCGTATTGCTAATGAGAAGATTCTTAAAATAGTTGAAAATAAGCCTGGTGAATACTGGATAAGATCAAGAAATAGTTTTTTTAAGCTGGATATTGCCAAGTTAAGAATTATGAAATATTCTAATTATGAAGGTCTTAAAAATATGACATGGGCTAATTTTTATGTCAGTAAAGAAGCTTATGTTTGGACTGAATTTGAAGAATATGGAATTCAAATTGCCCATACATGGAACAATGGTATTCAACACTTTTCACAAGATAATTCTTTAGGTAATTTTTTGCCCGATAACAAGATTAATAAGGTGCTAATTGATAAAGACAATAATCTGTGGTTAGGAACATATGAAGGACTAATAAAAATAAAAAAATATTCAAAAACGACTTATCCTGATTATCAAATTTATAAAAATAATTCAAAGGATTTAAAAAGCCTTGGAGCAGATTATGTACTTTCAATATGTGAAACAAAGGATGGAACTTTATGGGTTGGAACAACAAATGGCATAAGTAAATACAATAAGCTTAGCAATAATTTTGTGAATTACATATCCAACAAGAATGACCCCTATAGCCTTAAACATAAATACGTACAGGATATATTTGAAGATTCAAGGGGAATTCTTTGGGTATTAACTCAGGAAAGCCTACATGTATATGATCAAAAATCAAATAAATTCCATCATATATATGAATCATTTCCAGATTCAACTAAAATAGAAGAAGATTTTTATTTTTCCATATCAGAAGATAGGTTTGGTGACATTTGGGTTGGAGATTTTGAACAGGGTCTACATCAATTAGTCTTACCTGATACTTTTTATATTGATAATTACCTGACAATCTTAAACCAAAAACAGTTCAAAGTTATCAATCACAAAAACACACCTAAAATAAGCAATTCTTTAAGTGGTAATAGTATCACCTGTATGTACCTGGATCAAAAAAAAAGGTTTTGGATTGGAACCGGTAAAGGCCTTAATTTATATATTCCACAAACAAATAGTTTCATTTGTATAAATGAAAAAGATGGGTTGGAAAATGAAATAGTATGTGGAATATTAGACGATGATAAAGGAAACATATGGCTTAGTACAAAAAGAGGGATATCAAAAATTACCATCCTCAATGGTATTGATTTAAAAGACTTAAAACAAAATATAAGTATCACAAATTATAAAATAAGTGATGGTTTGCAAGGACTTGAATTTATGGAAAAAAGTTTTTTTAAATCCGTAAGTGGTGAAATGTTTTTTGGAGGATTCAATGGCTTTAATTTCTTCTATCCGGATAGTATTAAAACCGAAAGTAATTTCCCTGAAATTTTTATTACCAAATTTAATAAATTCCATAAAAGGTTATTCTTTAATAAACCTGTATATGAAATGGATGAAATTGTATTGAAGCACAATGAGGATGTATTTTCCTTTGAATTTGTGGCAATCGAATATAAAAACCCGGATCAGATAAAATATAAATATATGCTTGAGGGTTTTGATGAGGATTGGATAAATTGTGGAACTCAAAGATTGGCTAATTATACAAGTATTCCGCCTGGAGAGTATCTTTTTAGGGTTATGGCAAGTAATGATATGGGGCGATGGAATGGCCAAAATACCTCAATAAAAATTACCATAAATCCCCCATTTTGGGCTACCTGGTGGTTTAGGTCATTATTTGCCTTTTTTATGGTAACATTACTCGTAACTTTTATAAAAATACGTGAGAAAAATTTAAGAAAACAAAAAGAACAATTACAATCTGAAGTTAATGAACGAACCATTGAAATAACAAGAAAAAATGAGGAACTTCAATTACAAAATGAGGAAATAACAACCCAAAGAGACCAGCTTTCTTTGCAAAATATGGCAATCAATGAAAGTATTTTATATGCTAAACGAATACAAACAGCTGTATTACCCCGCCGGGAATATATTGATGAAATACTACCTGAAAACTTTATCCTTTTTAAACCCCGGGATGTTGTTAGTGGTGATTTTTACTGGATAAGGCAAATTAATCAATATGTTGTTATTGCTGTTGCTGATTGTACCGGCCACGGAGTTCCCGGTGCTATTATGAGTATGTTGGGCATTTCTTTCCTTAATGAAATAGTTCAGAAAAGAGAAATTACGCAAACCAACCAGGCACTTAATGAATTACGCAAACAAGTAAAACATGCATTAAAACAAACCGGAAAAAAAGGTGAAACTGATGACGGAATGGATATGGCACTATGTGCCCTGAACACCAAGACTAATATATTGCAATATGCCGGTGCAGTTAATTCACTATATTTGATAAAGGATAACAAGTTTTCTGAAATAAAAGCGGATAGAATGCCCATTGGTTTCTACCCAAATGAAAAACCAACATTTACCAATCATGAAATTCAACTCAAAGATGGTGACATCTTCTATTTATTCTCCGATGGTTTTATGGACCAGTTTGGTGGCAAAAAAGGATTTAAATACAAAACCGGAAACTTTCAAAAAATCTTATATGAAAACCACAGAAAACCCATGGTTGTTCAAAAAGAATTATTGGAACAGGAACTAAAACAATGGATGAAAAGCTATGAGCAAACCGATGATATTTTGGTGATGGGGGTGCGGGTGTAAAAGCCGTCAAGCGGATAACAAGATGGATAATCCATCAGACCGCTTGGAGCGGTCTGACGGGTAGTAAACTATTTTACCCCTTTTGCGATAAGAAATTCTGAGTATTTTTTATCGCTTAACATTATATGAGTTTGCAACCAGTCTTTAAAAAACGTAATAAGTTCAAGTGAAAGGATAAATTTACCCTCATTAAACCTTTTTTCTACCTCATCTACTTTTTCGATGAAATATTCATGTTCTTCATCAATAGAATTGATACTTACGCTTAAAGAGTTATTCCAGGTAATAAGTGCCATACAGAAATTTTAATTAATTAAACCAATGCCGTTTATTAGAGCCACCTTCGCCTCAGCCTTCACCTTCGCCTTCGCCTTTCAGGAATTCATGAACTTTCTACCACTTCACCCCTATTTTCCCAACAGTCTTTCTTTTTTCCAATGCAGTGTGCGCTTCGTTTAATTCATCAATTGAATACATGCCACCCACATGTGGATCAATTTTCCCATCTTCTGCCAATTTCACCACTTCCTGCATACAATATTGCAAAATATCGGGTTTATCCTCAGCAATATGCAACATATTGACACCCACCATCGCTTTTGATTGCATGATGAGAGAAACCGGGTGAAAAAATCCAAAAGATAAACCAAATTTGACCTTGCTGAAAAAATTGCCTGCTTCTAATTGTGATGCTGCACCATAGGCTACCATTCTTCCACCAATACCTAAAATTTTAAAGCCTTTTTTAAAAGTGTTGCCACCAATCGACTCAAACACCACATCCAATTTTTCATTAATTTCCTGGCTAAAATCTTCCTCACGATAGTTTATAGCAACATCTACACCTTGCTCTTTAAGGTAATCAATCTTTTCCCGTGATCCGGCTGTTCCATATATTTTACAGTTTTTCTGTTTACACAATTGAACCAAGGCAGTCCCCACCCCACCGGCAGCCGCCTGGATGAGTACTTTATCACCAGCTTGAATGTTAATTGCAATATTAGCTGCATAATAAGCTGTACAATACTGTGTTGCTAAAGCAATTGCTTTACCTGTCGAATAATTTTCCTGAATTTTAACAACCGCTTTAGCATTGGTTAAAGTATATTGTGTGTATCCTCCAAATCGGGTAATAGCAATCACACGGTCGCCAACTACTACGTTTTTAACCTCCCTGCCTGTTTTATGAACCCGGCCTACAACTTCGTAACCTATTACAGCAGGTAAGTCCGGGGTTTCCTTGTATAAGCCTAACCTTGCCGTAACATCAGCAAAGTTTAAACCAAATGCCTCTACTTCAATAGCCACCTCATCTTTTCCGGGTTCTTTTATTTTAATAGCCCTTTTTTCAAATGCTTCTTCCGGTTTTCCGTTTTTTACAAGATATATTGCATCCATATTATTTTTCCCTTTAAATTAAGCTCAAGTTTAATAAACAACACTTCGTTAAATTTTCGTTTCACGCAAAGTCGCAAAGATTTGATTATTAACCTATTAATCTACGTTACTGTTAATTTTTTAATAATCTGACATATAGGTGTTTATAGAAATTCACCGAACTATTGATAAATTGTGTATAAATTAAATTAAATGCCACGCCTTAATTAACTGGTAATTAGAAATTAGTAATTGGTAATTAAAATGAACGGCTTATATTTCAAATTACTAATTACCAGTATACTAATAACTTGTAAAAGAAAGGCAGTGCAAATATCTGAAAAATATGCGCCATTCTAAACCATAGCCTTAAATTATTAATCATACTCATATACTCCACTCACTTATTTTCTTATAAACCGGTGGAAGTAATGCAAGGCCTATGACCAAAAATATTAACGGGTATAATATATCGCCATTTACAAACCCTAGTATAGCCAGTAAGCATAAAAAAACACCAATAAACCAAAGAAGGACATTTATGAAGTTTTTCATTCTATTTATTTTTGAGATAAAATTAAATAAATTTAAACAAATGCTTATCATTTTATCAATTTCAATCCTTAAATTATATATCACAATGAATATTTTACTATCTTTGGTAAAAACAATTTAAACTAATTAATTATGGAAAACAGCTTTTTAAAGGTTAAAAACTACCTGTTAGAATTGGAATTTACAATAGTTGAAGAAAATAAAAGCGAAAATGTTTTAGTTATAGAAAAAGAAGATGAAGGGATATCCAATATGATTTTAATCTGTTCAGATCCAATCTTAATCATGGAACAGTTTTTATTTGAAATGAAAGCAGATGATGCAACAGTTTATAAAAGCTTACTTCAGAAAAATCAGGACATTATTCACGGAGCTTTTGTATTAGATGTATCAGGTACTAAAGTTTTATTTAGGGACACACTACAACTTGAGAACCTTGATCTGAATGAACTGGAAGGATCAATAAATTCACTGGTATTCTTATTAAGTGAGTATTCAGGCAAAATACTTGAGTTTGCGAAAAAATAAAATAATTATTATTTTTAATATTTTTCATGGAAAAGTCATTAATACAATTTAATGGCTTTTTTAAGTTTAATTAAGATTTTTAAGATGCTTAAAATGCTTAAAAAAAAGCAGGAAAAAATTTTCCTCTTTTTTAAAGATGGAATTTGGGAAATTGAAGTAGGTAATCTTCCTATGTATAAAAAATTACCTATTAAAATAATTAAGGTAATTATTATTGCTATTAAAAGCTACGGAAAGGATAAAACCCCAATCCATGCTTCTGCGCTTACATATTTTTCTTTGCTTTCAATAGTTCCTGTAATTGCCGTTGGATTTGCTATTGCTAAAGGTTTTGGGCTGGAGAATATGCTTGAAGAAGAAATTGCAAAAAGTCTTGCCGGCCAAAAAGAGGTTTCTGCTTACCTTCTAAATTTTGCGAAAACCATGCTAAGTACTACCAAAGGTGGTATACTTGCAGTAGTAAGTATTTCTGTTCTTTTATATACCGTTCTTAAATTATTTCATCAGATTGAGAATACATTTAATATCATTTGGAAAGTTGAAAGGTCAAGAAGTTTTATTCGTAAATTTACTGATTACCTGTCAATAACTCTTATAGCACCTATACTAATTGTTTTATCAGGTACTGTTAATGTTTATATCACTACTATATTAAAGGATTTTTCACAAAATACAGATTTTTTTGAGCTAATATCGCCAATTATCATGTTTTCGATTAAACTGATCCCATATTTCTTAATTTGGGTCTTGTTCACCCTTCTTTATTTAATCATGCCTAACAAAGGAGTTAAGTTTACACATGCCTTTATTGCCGGGTTAATAGCCGGTACGGCATATCAACTTATTCAGTTTTATTATATTAATTTTCAAATTGGTTTCTCACGATATAATGCTATTTACGGAAGTTTTGCAGCCTTACCCCTATTCCTGATATGGTTACAAATAAGTTGGAATGTTGTTTTATTAGGAGCTCAAATTGCTGCAGCTTTTGAAAACATAAAATCATTCGGATACAAAGAAGCTTATCCTCTGTTAAGCCAAGCCAATAAGAGGATTCTGAGTTTGCTGGTTTTAAAGAAAATTGTCATTAAATTTAAAACCGATGAACCGGCACCTTCAGCATCAAACCTTTCTGAGGAAAGCCAGCTTCCCCTACTCTATGTTTCAAATATTGTAGATGAGTTAAGCGAGACCGGACTAATCTCAAGGGTTTCTAATAACAAAATGCCTGATACTTTTCAACCGGCAAAGGATATTTCATTAATGAATTTTGCAGAAGTTATTGAAAAGTTAAATGCCCATGGTGAAGCTAAATTATTGTCAGTAACAAAAAACAAAGATTTTGAATCAATAAATAAGGTAATTTCAAATTTTACAAAAACGGTTAAAGATAATTATTCGAATACTCTTATTAAAGATTTGTAGATTAAGTTTGCAGGATTTTATTGATAGTGATAATAATTATTTAATATTGCCGCTACCTAACCTGAGCTAAATTTAATCAAAATTAAAGAATCATTCGTAAAATGATTTTCTAAAAAGGATAATTAATCCCGTAATTTAAGTCTGCTAGAGTTTTTATTGTTTATAACTACATACTCTAGTTAAAATATAATTTCCTTTGATAGCGGAATCCGAAAAGCTTATGAGTAGGAAAACTTTAATGTTTAATTTTATGAAAAAATTATTTTATCTTCTTATCGTTTCTTTAGTTGTACTTACAATGTACTCTTGTAAAAAGGACTCAGACCCGGTAAATCATTTCTCATTCCAGGGCAAAGAATACCCTATTAACGAAGCAGTTATAGTTGAATTGGTATTCTCTGAAGGCAATGCTGATGAATTAGTTGTCCCAGTTCTTAGTTTTACCAATATTTCAGGTCAGGATACTACAGGCCTGCTACTATCAGTGTTTGATGAAGAATCGAATATACTGGGAGGTAATTATTCCAGCCTTGGTCAAGATGAGTTTGAATCAGCCAGCAGGGGTATTGCTCCTTTTGCTCTTATCTTTTTAAGCGCAATTACCTTTCAGGATGAAACGACATATTTTACTGGGCATGGAGGAAGTCTTGATGTCTCGGTTTCAGGAGATAATTACACCATCAAAATGAACAGTATTAGTGCCGGTGAATATGGTGATTTGCTTGATTTTGATGAAGATGGCAATTTTGAATATTCTGAAGCAGGGAAAATAGCTGGTGTTTATGAAGGAACTATTAATAAACAAATTACAGTTCTGAGTATGGATATGCAAAACTCTGATATTGACATCAATAAACTAATTAAATCTATAAAAAACAAATAGATATAAGGTTAAAAGCCATTCCCAGAATACAACTAAAAATAACGGATTATCTATCATATGCTGTTAGATAATCCGATTATTAAATAGCATATTCAAAATACTTTCCCCCTGAATATCATTTCTCTATCAAAGAATCACCTACCTAAAATTCGGAACATTAGCAGGATACCATTCATTATCAGAAAGTTTTCTAAATTCCCAGCTTGTTTTTAACTCTTTTGTAATTAGCTTTGTATGTTCTAAATTATTATTACAACTAAAATTAATTATAAGCAATACTAAAATAAAAAAATGGTAATTTAGTGTTATCAAAACGATATTCACATTATGACAATAGAAAAACTTATTAATAAAAGCAGAAGTTACCGGAGATTTTATCAGGATTATAAAATATCTGAAAAGCAGTTATTCAGACTAGTAAATCTGGCAAGGCTGTCACCTTCACCCAGAAACTTACAAGCGTTGAAGTTTTGGATTAGTAATGATGAGAAACTTAATGAAAAAATATTCCCAAGCCTGGCATGGGCGGGATATCTTAAAGATTGGACGGAGCCGCCACCTGGTGAACAACCGGCAGCATATATCTTCATTTTAGCAGATAAAAACATAAGTGATAACTTTCAGAAAGATTTTTTACCAACAGCCTCAGGCATTGCTGCACAATCTATTCTTCTGGGAGCAACTGAAATGGGTTTGGGTGGTTGTATTATTGCAGCTTTTCAAAAAACAAAAGTTGCAGAAACCCTTTCATTGGATAACAATTTAGAGATATTACTAATACTGGCTTTAGGAAAGCCAAAAGAAAATGTGATAATCCAGGATATTGATACTACAGGCAGCATTATTTATTGGCGTGATGAAAAAGGCAATCATTATGTTCCAAAAAGAAAGTTGGAGGATATAATAAAGATACTATAAAGTAAATTTGTAATTAAAAATGTATGTCGAAAAGTTGTTGGCAAGGTTCTATTGTTAAATTGCTATATTGTTGTAATGCAATATTTGGAATCAATAGCCTATAGACAAATCTTACCGTTAAAAGACAGGTTGAAGCATGCTTTTTAGTGGTATAATTCTTCCCAAAAGTTAATTCGACAAACCACAAAAGCTGATTATAGGCATAACACTAAAAAAAAGGACAAATTTTAACAATATAACAATGACAACTCCAAGAACAAAATTATCAAGTTACAGTAACTGCCTTTAGGAGTAACTAAACAATTTAACAATAAAACAATATAACAATTTAAAAGAAATGTTCGATTCATTAACAATAACTATCCTTATAATTTTGGCAGCTGCCCTGATCAGTGCATTTTCAAGAAGGGTGAAAAGAGATAAATGTTTATATGATTTTAATAATGACCCGGTATCTTTGGAAAAAATTACAGGGAAAATTACGGCAAAAGGAATATTAAAAGTTGAAAACACTGGTTTAGAGTTTATCTACCCTGAAGAAAAAAATAATGAAGAAAAAAATAATGTGCAATCCACCTATATCTTCTATAAATATGAATTTCCACAAATTCAAGCACTTTTAAGATTTCATGATGAATTAAGCGAGGAAGGAAAAAAAGCCAGGGAAAAAGAATTGAAACGAACTTATAAACCTTCTGCTTTAAAAAAGCTAAATAGAAAAATACGAAATATTTCTAAAACCATTCGTGATTCTTTAACAGAACTCGCTAATGCCATGGTGGCTCATTTTCAAAAAAGTGGTGTTAGTGGTGCAATATTAAAATCGCAGGATAAATACCTGAAACAAATAAATCAAAACCTTATAGAGTCTGTAGGCTCATCATTTGATCCAATACTTGAAAAATATATTGGACATAAAATTATTTTCGATCTTATAAAAGGAGAAAATGTTCACCAATATTCAGGAATACTTAAGAACTATACGGCAAAGTACATTGAAATACTGGACGTATTGTATGAAACAGAAAATTCAGAGGCCCGTATCGCAGATATTATTGTTCCTCAAAACATTGGTGTTATCAGGCATCTTGGTGAAAAACAAGAAGAAAGCTCAATTTTTTCTTTAAAAGAACTTAAAAAATGGATAAAATAAGAAGAAATAAATTAGCACAAGTCTTTGTTAAAAAAATTAGTAGTATGTAAAGTGTCTTAAATGAAAATTGTGGACTTTGAAAAAATTAATGCTTTGGTTTAAAATAAAGTCAAAATTAACTAAAAATAATTGTTGTACGTGCTTGCAATAGACAATCAACAATATTCATTATTCATTATTCATTTTAATGATGCAACCTTTATAGCAAACAAACTGTCATATTTTCAAGAGCGATATGTTAAGCGAAGATCAATTAATTGAGAGATGCAAAAAACAAGACAGGGCGGCCCAAAAGATATTATACGATCGATATGCCGGACTGATGTTGGCTATCTGTATGAGGTATGTTTATGAACGCTCAGAAGCAGAAGATATTTTACAGGAAGGTTTTCTGAAAATATTTTTAAAAATAGATGAATTTGAAGGAAGAGGTTCATTTGAAGGTTGGTTAAAAAGAGTTTTTGTAAATACAGCAATTACACATTATCATAAAAACTCAAAATATAATAAGTACCACTATGAGATTAGTGATGTACAGGAAACCAAATTTGAAAAGGAAACCTATAATGAATCAGAATTTACCAGCGAAGAATTATTTAACGTGGTAAACTCTTTGCCGGAAGGTTATAAAATGGTTTTTAATTTATATGCTATTGAAGGATATAAGCATAAAGAAATTAGCAAGTTATTAAAAATTGATATTAACACTTCTAAATCACAATATTCAAGGGCTAAAAAAGTAATAAGAAAAAAACTAAGCCAACTAAAAAAAGAAGCTAAGAAGAAAACTGATACAGTTACAGAAGTTAACAGTAGACAGTCTACAGTAAGCAGTAGCTCTGCAAAGACTGCCCACTGAGAACTGAAGACTGCTGTTTCAAATAAACAGGAAAAACAAAAAAATATAAAAAACACCAGCTATAAAGACACTCTAATTAGGAGTAAAATATGGGAAAAGAATTAAAAAATATTGAAGATTTATTCAAGTCATCTTTTGAAGGTTACCGGATAGAACCGTCTGAAAAAGTGTGGAGAAATGTTAACTTTAAATTGAAAATAAACAAATATATTTCTACTAAGGTTTTCATTTCTACTGCTATAATTGCTACACTTGCTATTATATCAATATTCATTTTTAATGTTAATGAGGAAAAAGAAAATAACTTGACTGATCAATTAATATCTGACTCTGAATATATAATTGAACAATCTGACTCGAATGACAAGCGTATTGATGAACAAACAATAGAAAACACAGTTTCGGAAACATCCAGAAAAATGCAGCTGATAAAAAAATCAGAGAATATTAATAAACCTAAATCCGAAACTGAACGAACATTAGATTTGACACCGGTTATTGTTTCTAAAAGTATAAAAGTGCTGTCAAATAATAATTTAGATTCCCTAAACAAAATAAATATTAAGCGTACTCCCCCACCAATGCCCGTATTTACAATAAAATCAAAAATGGGTTGTTCACCTTTTGAACTTGAGTTAGATAATCTTACCAAATCAGCTTTAGCTTTTGAATGGAATTTTGGTGATGGCCAGATATCAACTGAAGCATCTCCAAAGTATACATATAGATATGCCGGTGTATACAAAGTAATGTTAAAGGCTGTAGGGTTTGGTGGTGTTGCTTATAGTTATATTGATTCAATAATTGTTCATGATCCACCCGTGGCAAGTTTAAACTGGCCATATGAATCAGTTATTCAAACAGGTCAGAAAATTATTATCTTGAATGAATCTAATAATATAACTGATGTAAAGTGGAATTTTGGTGATAACTGCATTTCAAATGAAACCAATGGGGAACATGTTTTTAGTAAAGAAGGAGAGTATTCTATTATGCTTAAAGTGTGGACAGAAAATGACTGTATGGATTCAACAGTAATTGAAAATGTCAAAGTAGTTAGTGCACCTGGTAAAATAGTATTCCCTAATGCTTTTACACCTAATATGGATGGACCTTCTTCGGGCTATTACAGCAATATTGATTATCATAATGACATTTTCTACCCAAAAGTGAATGCAAAAGTTGAAGATTATGAAATCAGGATTTTCAGTAAAGCAGGAGTAGAAGTATTTAAAAGCACTGAATTTTCATTCGGATGGAATGGCTATTATCACAACCGACTACTCCCTGAAGGAGTTTACCTTTATATAGCTTCAGGTAATTTTGATGGTGGTCAAAAATTCTACGAGAAGGGAAATGTAACTATCCTGCATAAAAAATAGACTGAATTAAATTCAATATCATTTTGTAAATAATCCAACTAAGGTAAAAACCTTAGCCAAATAATCTGGTATTAATAGCCTCAACTCATCTGGGTTATAGAATCACACACTCAACCCGTCTGTTGTGTTGCCTTCCGTCTTCTTTTTCATTGGATACTATTGGTTTGGTCTCGCTATAGCCTTGAGACTCCTGCCTGACTTTGGCTAACACCTTTTTCTAAAAGGTATTGCAATACTGCTTTGCAACAATTTTATAGAATAAAAAAAGCCACTAATAAATTAGCAGCTTTCCGTGTTAAATGTACTTTAGTTTTTATTTATAAAGTTATTTGGACTATTTTTCCGTAAAAAAACTTCTCTATTCCTCAATTTTTCCTTCTATCCAGTTTCCCTCTTTTACATTGCCTTCAGAATCAGTATATTTCCCTTGTCCGTTGAATTTGTTATTAGCAAACTCGCCCTCGTAAACATCACCATTATTTAAAGTAAATACACCTTTACCCTCTCTTTTATTAGATTTAAACTCACCAACATATTTATGTCCATCTTTGAAAGTATATGTAGCAGTTTCACCCTCAACAGTTTCCATTTTGTTTTTTACAAATCTACCCTCATAAATATTTCCATTTTTAGTATAAGTACCTATACCTTCACGTTTGTTGCCTTTATACTCACCAACATAAACATTGCCATTAGCAAATGTATAGGTAGCTGTCTCACCTTCACTGGTTTGCATTTTATCAGCGACAAAACGGCCTTCATATGTCCCATAAGGTTTGCCTTTATTTAGCTGTACAAATTTGCACATACCTTCTCTTTTATTATCTATCCAGTCACCTTCATATATGTTACCGCTGGCATAAGCCATTTTGCCTTTTCCGTTTTTTTTCCCGCCTTTTATTTCGCCGGTATAAATGTTTCCTTTAGCCGAAGTAATTTTTCCTTGACCTTCTAGTTTCCCATTAACAAAAGCACCTTCGTAAATTGTTCCTTTTGCAGTTGTATATTTACCTTCAATAGGCTTACCTTCTTTGAATGTACCTTCAAATTTATCGCCACTAGCATACTCATATGTACCAGTCCCGTTAATGCAGTCACCTGTTACACAATCTTGTGCCACAGCATAAAAATTAATAAATAACAAACCTGCTATTAAAAATAATACTTTCTTTTTCATGTTTCTTCTTTTTTATTCTAAATTATTAAAGTTCGCAAATATATATAGATATGTATAGAATCAAAATTTTTCTTTATCAGACTATTCAATAATTACATCTATAATATTCAATTTTCATAATGATAAACGCTTTTTCAGATGATTTATTTTTCTGATTTATTGCAAATTCCTTTAATTGGATTAAAACTTGAAACTTAACTGGAATTTAATCTCTGAGGCCAGGTTTCCACTGATTTCATTTAAACCAGAACTTATTATGTTCCTATCTGCATAATAAGAATGTGCGTACCGTAAACGGATACTTATAAAATTAGCAACTTTATATTTTATCATAAAATAAAGTCTTGTGCCTTTTCCAAAGTAGGCAGGTATTGAAAAATTATATAATAAATCATTCTCATAGGCATAAATACGGGCATTATAACTTGCATCAAAAATGGCAAAACGCATATAAAAACTCAATGGAAAGTCAAAATTGTAATTAACATCCTGGTAAGCCATAAAACCATACTCCATATCTTCTGACTCAAAAACAGAAGCTTCAATACGGTTTCGTAAAGTAATATTTTTGTTTAATTTATATGAAATATGATACCTGATATATTGCTTGTTCTGTTCAATTAGTGGTACAATTATGGATTCGCCAGATGCACCATTATGCATCTTCGTTTCGTTTTTCCACCTTAAATACATATCCACATTATATCCGGCATGATAATCCAACTGAACAAGAAAGTCATTTCCATGAGAAGGAGCGTTAATTCCATATTTTAACCATGGAAAGCTATAATTATCAACATAGGCCGAAATTTGAAATTTCCTTATCGGATGAAAAGAAATTCCGTAATATATACCTGACTCATTGCTAATTTTACTACTTTCTGAAAAGGAACTACTATAAAATGCATGAAAATCCTGTTGATAATACCTCTGTACAACTGAAAATGATAATTGTGGGACAACACTCAATAAAAGTCCGTTTAAAGTAGCCATGGCACCATTCTGACTAACGGCCGTTTCGCCAAAGAAACTAAATTTGTTATAAAAAAACTGGTAATCTAAACTGAGATTCACATTACTATTCCCCTGAAAATCAAAATATTTATAGGGTTTTACAGATTTCTCAAAAGCTGCATTATAACTATAGGCTATAAAGTTGGCACCCAATTTAAATCGTTTACTTTTATAAGTGATATTTGAACCATAAATCATTTCATTCACGGTATTTTTATCGCTGATTTCTGAAATAGTCCGGTGGTAACCTGTGTTTTGTAAAGAAGTTATTTCAAATAATTCACCGTCAATGGTATCAGCCATAATCTGGTTTGCATCAATATTTTTATACGAGAAAAATCCGCTTAGCTCAAAACTACCAAATGCCAAGGTTGTTCCAACGCCACGCATAAATAAATTTTCATTGGTAGAAGTATAACGCCTAATACCCTGTGCTTTTTTACGAATATTCAAAACCTCGGTAGATTTCCCCAAACCAAAACCAGACCAAGCTATTAGCCCCTGTCCAAATTTCACCTGGTAATCGCCTACCGAAATATTTTTAAAAACACCCAAATCGTTTATTTGAAGATGACCTGAATAGAAATCAAACCCATATTTACCAAAAGCCTCTCCAGCATCTTTTTCTGCAGTAATACCCGCAAAAACACGATTTTTATAGTTAAATCGGTAACGTGTCAGGTATTTCATCCTGTCACCCTGATATACAGAGTTAGGTTTTTCGTCCAAAATGGAATCATTAACAGCCAAATAGCCTTTTTGTTGCTGAAGAACAAATTTTGTTTCTGCAATGACATGGTGCCTTCCAAAATCCAATATTTGCTTTAGTCGTAGTTTTTCACTTGTCTGAATAGTTTCTACAGTAACAAAAGGCAGAATACTTTTTATAGTCTTATCCATAAACCCTTCAATCAATTGCAACTCATAAATAGTTTGCATTTGACCAACATTTGCAACATAGTTCTGAAGATTTTGTATTTGTATCTCATTTAAAAGGTGTAATTTTTCAAGATCTTCAAACCCGGCACTATTCAGGTTTAACGGATTTTGTAAATAATCGTTTAAATCTTCTACAAAACTTGAAAAATCAGCATCTTCAGCACCGGTTTTACTAACAAGCTGTTCAATTAAATCATCAACCAACGGGTTTTGAGCCTGTATATTGAAACATATACCAAGCAATAATAAAAATAAGACTGCTGTTCTCACCTATTTGAAATTTTAAAAAATACTTTTTTGTCCTATCTTAATTTATATCTCTTGACTTTGGATTATCATTTACTAAATCGGCAACTTTTAATGTTTTACCTGATTTTTGGCTTTTTCCTGCATTTCATGCATTCCCAAAGCGTTGGTTGTTTTGCTTTTTCCTGTTTGCTGATATGTTACGTGTACTAAATCGGACATATTATTGGTTCTTTTTTTTGTCAATCATTTTGTTTATTTCCCGGTCAAAATCAGAAATATAATTCTTGTCTTGTATTACTCTGTATTTTTCGTATTCGCCCTCTGCTTTTAGTTTTGCTTCAAGCATAGATATTTTTCCTTTATTGGTAAGTAGTGGGTAATCTGCAAGTTCTAAGAATTGAACTAAAAATTTATCCCAATCTTTCATATTCATTACCGTTCTGTTTGTAGCCCTACTTTCAGCCAAATCCAAATATGCGGTAACTATACGCTCTAAGGCTTTTATATGTTCATTATTTAAATAGTTTTTAGCAATAGCAACATCGCTTTTGAGAATCTTTCCATCGGGTGCTTGTTTCCAGGTTTTCAAACCCATATAAATCTTTTTGGCATCGGCTTCAGTATAAATAATTTCAGCGGCTGTTTTGCCAGTTATCGCCCAATGCAATTTATTTTGAACTGTTGCAAAAAACTGTTTGGTAATGTCCGATTTATTGTCGTAATCGGCAGATAGAGCGTATATATCTGTAATTTTCTGATATAATCTTCTTTCACTTAAACGAATTTCTCTAATACGTTCAAGCATTTCATCAAAGTAATCTATACCAAAATGCCTGATTTGCTTCAAACGTTCATCATCCATTGCAAAACCTTTGATGATATATTCGTGCAGTATTTCGGTAGCCCATTTACGAAATTCGATTGCTCTGTGCGAATTTACACGATAGCCAATGGCGGTTATTGCTCTAAGATTGTAGTGTTTAACCGATTTTTCTTGCTCTTTTCCTTTTATAGCACCGTGTTGAGTGGTGTGTCGGAAATCCCGACATACCACTTTTTCGTCTAACTCGCCATCTTCAAATATCTTTTTTAGATGTTCAGTAATAGTAGAACGGCCTTTTTCAAACAATTCTGCAATTAACTTTTGAGGAAGCCAAAGTGTTTCATCCTGAAAGAAAACATCAATATTGACCTTGCCGTTTTCGGTTTGGAAAATTACAAAGTTGTCGAACTGTTGCAATTCTTTACCTTTTTGTATTTCGTTTCTTTTGCTCATTTCTTTCGCTTTCTTGTTTTTTTCTGCTTGGCAAACAGGGTGTCTTTCTTTGTCATCTCGTCAGTCCTGAACTTTGAGCATGGTATGGATTTTTTATTAAAGCTAAAAGCAGAAAATCGTCCTTGACTTAATTGAGTCAAATTACACCATTTTTTAATAAACTGCAACGTTGGGCTAAGCAGCGGGCGTTGTTAACCGAAACCCTTCCAATCTGCAAATAGCCAAATTTTAAATTTTGTTTTTAATTTCAAATATATAAAAACCAAATTGAAAATTTGGCGGTGTTTCAAAATGCTAAGAGCTTTCAACAAGCTGGTATTCAGCATGATGTTTTAGCTCTTGTTAGCGTGTCGTTATTCATATTTCACTTTCTCCATAAAATATATTGCCTCTCCCTTATCTCCATTTTCCTTATCTTCGACAATTATTTGAAATTCATTGTAGTTAGCATGTGTTAGCTTTCCTAAATCTGTCTGGATAAGATAAGCATACATTTTCTGTTTACCAGCAAACTCTTCAATTCTCTGGATAGAGTTTATTTTTACACTTTCTCCATTTATATTGACTTTAATATCAATCTTATCAGCAGGTGGTGCTATATCAATAATCTCTGAATTCATATCAGCAGTAGCGAATCTTGTTAGACTCATTGGTCGAAAATAAATTGTATGTCCCGGATATGCTCCTTGAACTTGAAAAATATTAACACCATAAACTTCTAACCTGTCATATCTAATATTTATATGTAAATCCTTATATGCAGGTATTTCGTATGCCCAAAATTCTAATTTCGTTTTGCTATAATCTTCCATTCTCACCGCAGCTAATCCAGAGTAATTTCCTTTTTTTACTAACAAAGAATACTGTCCTGTCTTATCTGAATAGGTTGTATCAACAAATTGACTAAAGTTTTCTCCCTTAATCATAATCAAAGCACCTTTTATTGGTTGTCCATTATAGTCAGTCACTTTCCCATTTATCATTACTGAATCAGTCTGTCCAAACGCAAACATTGTAGTCATTATCAAAAATGGTAGTATCAATTTTTTCATATTATATCTGATTTTTTATTTATTAATGCACGCTAACATCTGAATAAAAACCACCTTATTGCATTTATTCCCATTGTAGCCCCAAATATAATAAAATCATTAAATACTTTATTTTAATTTGTTTTGCAATAATTAAACGTTCTGAACTATTAGTTTTCAAATTAATCAACATGATAATTT
>JBDLJL010000064.1:0-27904 GCA_039714415.1 Bacteroidota bacterium | reverse complement strand
ATTTAAAATTTACTCACTAAAATGGTAGTTGAACCATTGAAAATAATAATAATGCAATAAATTTTATAACCGCCGGGTTAGCCCGGCGGTTCATCAACAAAATTGACCAACACCAAAATTCTTTACGTCTATTTTACTTTAAAGAAAGACACTGCACTCTTTAATCCATCTGCCTGACCGGATAGCTCTTCAGCGCTGCTTGCTAATTCTTCACTTACCGATGCATTCTGTTGCGAAAGGTTATTTAACTGCTGTATTGCGTCATTGACCTGACCGGCACCATTATTCTGCTCTGTACTCGATGCAGAAATATCCCGGATAAGCTTTGTGGTATTTTCAATTTTTGGAATTGTACTGTTCATCACTTCCCCGGCACCTTTTGCATACAGAAGGCCTTTTTCAGCCAAACTAACTATTTCTTCAGCAGCCTGCTTGCTTCTTTCAGCAAGTTTACGCACCTCAGCAGCAACAACAGCAAAACCTTTCCCGTGTTCACCTGCCCTGGCAGCCTCAACAGCTGCATTTAATGCCAGTATATTGGTCTGAAATGCTATGTCGTTGATAATTGATATCTTATCTGCAATAACTTTGTTTGCTTCAGCCGCTTCAATTGAACGCTTTTCAACTTCTTTTATACTGTTATTGGCATCCTTTGATATATCCTCTGTTTGCCGGGCATTTGCCGTATTGCTTTCAATATTTGTAACTATCTGTTCCATTGTAGAAGAAACTTCTTCAACAGATGCAGCCTGTTCGTTGGCCCCCTGGGAAAGCTGTTGTGATGTGTTTGAAATTTGCAGGCTTCCCATAGCAATATTAGATGCATTATTTACTATAACTTTTACAGTTTCACTTAGTTGATCCGACATTTGATTAAATGCAGATGAAACCACACCAATTTCATCATTACTTTTTATAGCAATTTTTTGTGTCAAATCCCCCTCGGTAATCCGTTTTGAAAATCCTGACAGATTACGCAATGGGTTTAACAAAAACCTTGTAAGTGAAAATAAAATAAGGATACTTAAGCCAACAGCCAGTAACCCGACTATTAATTGTTTCCACATCTGCTTTATTGCTTCTTCTTTTATCACACTTTCATCAATCTCTACACGCATCTGCCATTTGTCACCGGAACCATTAAAACTTATTGGTACAATGGTATAATATACCCCTTCTTTATTAAAACTTTCTTCATGACCATCTGTTATCGATGCCTGTATTTCGCTATATTTTTCAGGATTAATGTCCTTTAAGCCTTTTCCTATATTATCCTTGTTTTCTGTATCGGCTGCGATATTACCGTTATTATCATAAATGGAAATTTTACACCTTCCGCCAAAAAGCTTATCTTTTGCCGAATTAGCTTCTTTCTGGATAAAGTCACTAATAAAGTCTTTCCCACAAACTCCAATAAATTCCCCGTTTTCTAAAATTGCATATATTACAGTTACCATTAAAACGTCTTTCCCCCCTACCTTATAGAAATCCATATAAATGTAATTTTCCTTTTTCTGTTCAGGTATCCTCCACCAGTTGGAACCTAACTCATCTAAATCCTGTTGGAAAGAATTGGTAGATTCGCTTCGTCCAATCTTACCATCTTCTTTATACCAGTACTGACTGTACCTTCCATCATCATAATAGCCGGGATAGCCAATATAATCCTGGCTCTTCCCGTCAAATTTCCCCGGCAATACCGTAATATAAGTACCAATTACTAATGGATCAGCCTCCAGAACATCCCGGTAATATCCATGGACATGAGTACGGTTAAATTGCTCCTTATCCTTCATACTATTAAGAACACGCCAATGCGTTTCCAACTCATAAAGGTTCTTATTGATTATACTTTCAATTTTACCAACCGAATTTGCAAGGGTGAGGTGCATTTCATTTTCAGCCTTTTTTACGGCAACTTTATTACCAGCAACCGTGGAAATTATAGTTATAATAGCAATGGTCAATATTAAAACCACCCCTATAATAATTGACAATTTTGCACTAATGGACGAATTTTTCATGTGTCTATATTTATTGTTTTTCATCTACCACATGGAACATCCAAAATAGTCATTACCTTGAGTGGCAAGGCCTTTACAATGGATGTTTCATCTGTTTGTTTTTAATTGTTTTTTTTTGGTCTGATAGCCAGTTCCGCCTTAGCGGAAGAATATCCATAATACTTAACACTCACAGTTACAGATGGTTTTATTAAATAATAATGCTTCCTGAAAACATCGGGACAACCTGTTCCGCCTTAGCGGAAAGCCGTGTGTGTTAAAAACCTATCATTGATGGTTTATTATTATTATTATCCAATTGTTAAAAAATTAAAAGGACAGGACAAATACCGAATAAACACTTTTCAGTTCCGGGTTTACAACAAGTTGAAATGATACAGGGAGTTCAAAATCATTGGTAACTTTTATTGCTTTCGAAGATTTTAAACTGATATTGGTTAAAGCTGCACCTTCCGTGGCATAGAAATAACTATCGTGGGTTGTTCCGCCTATTGCAAATTCAAGGTCTACACTTCCAATACTAAAAGGGTACATTAATTCAAAATAGGTTGAATAATTGCTTTCTTCATTAAAATAAGGTTCTTCATCAATACTGCCAATTGAATCAAGTTTAAGGTCTGCACCGTATATAATCGTAGCCGCTGTAATTTGTAATGGAAAATCTTCACTTATTGTATACTGTAACATTAATTCACCTGCGTGCCATGTTTCTAGTTTATCAAAATTAAATACATCATCATATCCTGTAAAGTAATCAGTAAAAGTTGCAGTAAGGTTTCCTAATGCAACACCGGCATACACATCTGTTTCTGCATATGTACCTGTAAAATTAGTCGAGGCCCATATCCCTGCAAAAAAACTCCCTGCCGCTAATTCACCCCATCCTTGAATATTTGGGGAATTATCGAATAACAAACCTCGCCAAACATAGCTGCTTGCGATATCTGCACCAAGATCAAATTCTACAATTTTTGTTGAATCTTCTTGCGCGAAAGTCATAAAACCGGTAATCAATACAATTGCTACTGTGAAGAGAGTTTTTTTCATAACTAGTTAATTTAAATTTTAGATTAGGTTACTAAAATATGAAAAATATTATTAGTAAACTAATAATTAACGAATTAAAAAAATCATAAAACTAATTTAGATTTAATATATACTGTAGTAATTTCAGAGCTACTCACCCATAAACTGATTTACAAGACATTAAAGGTTTATATTCGTTAATTGAAGTTGTCGTATAAAGTCATTAGTAATAGATCGTTTTCTTGCATGTAATTATCTAATGACCAGTTACTAATGACTAAATGTTAATTTAATGTAAATAAAATAATATGACAATGCAGATTCTGATAAGTCAGGATGTCTGAATTTTACAGAAACATATAAGCTTACGGTGTAAAAAAGTTTTAAAACATAATTAATTAATACAATAGAAAAGATATTTTATGATTTACTTTGATTAAGTTTGTAGTAATACTAATCTTTTATACTTATAATTATTAAAATAAAAAAAATGAAAACAAAGTTTAAAAACCTAAGCACCATTCTTGCAAAAGTTACTTTTGCATTATTTATTAGTGTAAGCTTTCTTTTTGTACAATGTAACGGGGGAGGCGATAATCAAAATTCAGATAGCGATTCCACAGCTGTTGACGATAGTATAGTAAAAGTTGTCCGTCAGGCCGGGGAGTTTGAAAAACAGGCACGTGTCTGGCTGATCTGGTCACCATTAGACCATGTAACGGATATGACAAATGAGGATGTCACCCTTAGAATAATTGATGCTTTAGCGCCCCATGTTAAAATAATTGTTACTGTACAAAACGACTCTATACTTCAAAGGGCTAAAGATGCAATACCCGCTGAATTAGTAAGTTCCGGACAAGTTGAGTTGAAGCTGATGCCATCAGAGGAATTGTGGGTAAGGGATATGGGACCAAATTTTGTTGAGTTAAGCAATGGCGAAAAAGCTATAGCTGATTTCAACTTTGACGCCTGGGGTTACACACCGCATGATGATATGGATGACTATACCATTACAATGGAAAAATATGACGAAGCTGTTGGCGAAATGATGGGACTGAAAGTAATATCTACAGATATGTATAGTGAAGGTGGTAACCGTGAACTAAACGGGAAAGGTACAATAATGATGAATGAAGTTGTAGAAATGGGCAGGAATACAAACTTAAGCAAAGAACAGATTGAAAATGAGTTTAGAAGAGTGCTTGGGGTAACAAATTTTGTATGGTTAACAAAAGGTGTAGTTGAAGATGATCACACTTTCCTTGGACCTATTGATGTTGAAGGGGGAAAAGCCTATACCGTGATTACAACAAACGGGCATATTGATGAATTTGCACGTTTTGTTAATGCAAATACTATCTTATTGGCAGATGTACCGGAAGAAGATTTAGATGACCCTGTAGCTGCTGAAAATAAAAAGAGGATGGATATAAACTATGAGATTCTTAAAAAAGCTGTTGATCAGGATGGTAAACCATTTAATATTGTAAGGATACCAACCCCGCATACTATTTTACGAAGTATGGAACCCGGTGATCCGGTATATGATTATATTAGTACGCTTGAATACCAGGATGGTTCGGAATTTCCAGTTGGTGAAAAAATAACAACTATTGCTGCATCAAGCTATTTGAATTTCCTTATTTCAAATAATGTTATAGTAGCGCAAAAATACTGGAAAGAAGGAATGGATGAAGCGGTTAAAGCCCGTGATGAAGAAGTAAAGAAAATACTTCAGGAAGTTTTCCCTAAGCGTGAAATTATTATGATCAATGCCATGCCTGTTAACTGGGGTGGCGGTGGAGTTCATTGTATATCTATGCAGGAACCCGCTTAATTGTCTTAAAAGAATTTGGTTAAATATTGCCCCTCACATTAGAAAATGTTTGATTGTGAGGGGCATTTTTTATCCTTTTATTCCGTTATAATCTCAAATTCCACCCTTCGGTTGTTTCTTCTACCTTCTTTGGTATCGTTTGTGTCAACCGGTTTTGTTTCGCCAAAACCTTTTGGATAAACCCTTTGTTTGTCTATGCCTTTTAAAACCAAATAGGCTGTAACTGCTTTTGCCCTTTTTTTAGATAGTTTTAAATTATAAGCTTCCTCGCCAACATTATCAGTATGCCCGTTAATTACCATTTTCATGCCTGGGTTACTATTAAGCATTATCACTATCAGGTCTAAATAGCCATTTGATTGTTCCTTAATTGCTGCATTGTCAGTCTCAAAATTGATATTGATGGTGCAAATCTTCTTATCTTTTATCGAAACATTATTGAAACTATCTCTTCTGGCAAAACATAAGTTTCGTTCCCGTCTTTAAGACAGGATGTTAATAAAATGCTTATTGCAGCAAATACCATGTAGTAATTTTTTGCTATAAGACTTAATGAATTTTTCTTCATTTTAGTTGATTTGATAATTTTATTTTATAGTTAATTTATCGAAAGCATAATATTTATAATTCACTGTCATTACAGAAAATATGATTTCATTTTCTGACAGTTTAAAACCTGTATCTTTCCTCATGAATAATACATCTTTAAGCTTTTTTGCCGGGTAAGTTTTTAAAACAGTCCTTTTTTGATCACCTGAATTGTTAAGCTCTACCATTACAAGCTCTTTTGGTTGTGCTTCTTTAAATAAAGATTCGCTTTTAATAAATTCAGAAAAAACAAAATACTTTTTACCGCCATGTTCTGTATAGTTATATGATGAATACAAGTCATAATTAACAGTATGCTGGGTTTTATTAATTACGTCCATCCTTTTTATTTTTCCTTCTTTTGACAGGCTAAAAGTAAGCAAATCATTATAATGGAACACAGGTGTTCGGGTAGTTGTTTTACCATTACTAGTAACAATCACCCCATCAAGAAAGCGTTCTGCGATACAAACATATTCGCCATTATCCTTTTTTATTAAGTTACATTGATATTCAAATGGTTCCCATTCCTGCTCATTATCAGCTTTCTTTTGAAACTTTTTTATGGTTTTTTCATCAAAATCTGAATCAACAAAGCCTTTTTTAAACTCTTTTTGTTGAACAGATGTAGGGCTTCCTTTTATTGGGTTATATTTAAAAGTGTAAAAACCCTGTGGGCTAACCATTTCAGGCTTTGAATAAATACCTGCACAAAAAGCCTGGTTATTGCCCAATGGTTTTACTGTTAACTCACGAATAAATTTACCGGGCAATTTAATAGTTGTCATTTTACTACTTTTTCCATTGTTGTAATAATAAAACATAAGATAATCATAAACCGGCCTTTTAGGGAAATAAGTAGCTTTTGAATAATCTGCACTAGCCCTGAATTCCAAATACCCGTCAGGCCTGTCCTCTTTGTAATGTATTCCTGTAACAAAAACATTTCCGGTATTGTTTATTTTAAATTCTTTGGCAATAAATATCCCTTCGGCAAACCCTTGCCCGATATTTTCTTTATGCCATTTTAACTGAAACTGATCATCAAAAACATCAACTTTTGAATTTAAAATTTCACCTTTGCGGCTTAAAATATTTGTATAAATTAAAACTTTTGATTTGTCTTCAGACAGCTCAATATTAAAGCTCGTTTCTTTATATTTGGTATAAGCAGAATAGTCAATCTCGCCAATTTTTCTTAAATCATTATTGTCTTCAAGCGTTGAACTATTTATTGATTGAACAAAAAAGTAATGTTTTTGATGATCTGCATTTAAAAAAGATGTGATTAAGTAAATAGTATTGTTTAAATAAACAACTCCACGATATTCACGTTCTTTTTCATCGGCAATAATATTTGTCTTTACCTTTTTTATTAAATTCATATCATAATCATATTTCCCGATGTACGGAGCCCGGTTAGAGCCAATAGAATTAAAACCAAAAACCTGGCTGAAAGGTAAAAACATGTAGTAATAAGAATCTTTTGTCTTACCAATAAATTCAAAGCCTACATTTCTTTCCAGAAGCTTATCTTTTAATCTTTCAGTTTCTTTTAACTCGTAATTTTGTTCTTGCGATTGTAATTGTAGTGCAATAGTTGATAATAGTAGTGCAGTAATTAATTTGATTTTTTTCATAATATATTATTATTTAATGATGTTTTATTATGTGCATAATCTATCTGGGAGTATTGCTTAAAAAGCATACCCCAGTTTTAAAAGCAAAGAAAAAGCAAACCGGCTGTCATTTTCCTCGTAAGTTTCAATTATAGTTACAGTTTCTTTAAACATTCTTACACCGAACCCGGCACTAATATCATAAGTCAACCGGCCTTTTATGGGTCGTTGATATCCAAAGCCCCAAACAATATCATAAAATGGTTTTCCATTAAATATATTTAGCCTTCCCATCATTGATATATAGGCTTTCTCGTAAAATCCCCAATAGGGATATACCCTGAATTCACTTCTAAAATCAGTTCCTACTCCTGTCGAAGCAATCTCAGGTAAAGGGTCATCGTATAATTTATTCTGACTACCTAACGATACAAGCCCTAAGCCAAACTCAATTCCTATGAACTTACCCAGTCGAAGTTCTGCATTCCCTGACATTTCACCATTTATGGGATCATAGCCTGCTTTTAGCAAATATTTTACCTTAGATAGGCCTTTATCATCAAAATACTGAGCGACATCATTGTCTTGAGAAACCACAGATATTGTGGAAATAATTATTAATATAACTATTAATTGAACTTGTTTCATCCGTTTATTTTAAACTATTTTTATTTGTTTAGATTTATATTATAAATCTTATAAAAATATTGAATTTACATTCCATATTATTATACGTAAGTTTTTCTAAAAAGTTTCATGAAAATCTATTTATTAACAATCACCTTAAACTCTTCATTAAATTCAATGATACGTCCTGATTTAAAAGTACGATTTTTCCCATTGCTACAGTCTAGATGTCGACGTTCAGCTAATGTACCATGAAGAACATTACCCATTTTATCAAACCTGATAAGAGTACCTGCTTTAAACAGAATATTTTTGGTATTACTTTTTAACAGGGTGTTACGCATTAAATACCCTTCAATGACTTTTCCTGTTTCACCAAAACGAATTTTTGTTCCTTTTTTAAAAAGCACATAACCACCAGGAGTTCTAATATCCAGGTTTTCATTCAAAACTCCGGAAATGACATTACCTTTATCATCAAATTGTACTTCTGTGCCTTTCTTAAATCTTATCAACCTCTCAGCTGTCCATATATATTCATCTTTACTAATAAAACCTGAAATTATTTTATTCTGTTCATTAGTTTTGGCTATGGAATTTGCAATAAAATGGACTTTGGGCCCGGTAGTCCACAATGATGTATCTTTTTCAAGATAAATAGTATCCTGGGCATAAATGAAAAAAAATTGCAAAAAAAATGTTAAATAAAAAAAACAAATCTTTAGCATATTAAAGTGATTAACAACTACTTTTTTCATTATTATTTTAACAAGAATAAAAATTTTATTCGTATATTTAGCAATAAAAAAATAAATATATGAAATTAATCCCAAAGTTACTTTTAAAACAACTATACACAAGAAACAGTTTAAAAAATTCTAATGAAGGTGTCCGGTTTTCAGTTAAAAACAGGTTAAAAGATGCTAAGCTAACAGGAATAGAATGTATTAAAATTGAGAACCATAAAATTAATGCAAAAGATATCTTCGTTGATATGGGAAATAATCTTTTGCTTTCAGCTAATGAAATCACCCCGAATAACCCTTTAGATTTTCCACTTAAAAAATCAATAACATTATTAGCTAAAATTCCTACTCTAAGTTCCGGGAAGCATGATATGAAATTTATATTTTTAACCAGCCCTTTTGGAAAATTGGAATTTCATGTGGAAGATTCTATATCGGATATTAAGGAATATGAATATAAAATCCCAAGGGATATTGATGATAATTACTCACAGAAAGCTATTGAAGACAGACAAGCATTTATAAAAAAACATACGGGGGCAAACACGCCCCACATCAAAAAGTATTCATTTGATCCACACATTACTGATGGTAATTGTGAAAATTTTATTGGGATTGCTCAAATACCAATGGGTTTAGCAGGACCACTAAAAGTGAACGGGGAATATGCCAATGGTGAATTTCTTATACCAATGGCAACTGCTGAAGGAACTTTAGTAGCATCATACAACAGGGGCATAAAGGTTTTAAATGCCTGTGGTGGGGTAAAATGCACTATTATTGGCGATTCTATGCAAAGGGCACCTGTTTTTGTATTTGAAGATGCCCGGGGAGCAAGGGATTTTGTAAAATGGGTAAATGAACACCATGCTGATATTGCTGATCAGGCTGAAGCAACTTCAAGTGTTGCTAGACTTCAGTATATTGATTCTATCCTCTCAAATAAATTTGCTTATTTAAGGTTTAACTTTTATACAGGTGATGCAGCAGGACAAAACATGGTGGGACGTGCCACATTCGTTGCCTGTAGCTGGATATTGGAAAAATATAAAGATAATGAGATTAAACATTTCTTTTTGGAATCCAATCTTGCAACGGATAAAAAAGCATCTCAAATAAATGTAATGCGCACAAGAGGTAAAAGGGTTGTTGCTGAAGCAAATATAAAAAAGGATGTTTTACTTCAACAAATGAGGGTTGAACCAAAAAACCTGGCCTTTCATGGTTTGATTTCAAACGTTGGGACTATTCTGTCCGGTGCAAATAATAATGGTGCCCATTCAGCAAATGGAATAACAGCAATGTTTATTGCCACAGGGCAGGATGTGGCAAATGTATCTGAATCATCTGCTGCAATTTTATATACAGAATTAACAGAAAATGAGGATTTGTATATTTCAATCACGATACCATCCTTAATTGTTGCAACTTATGGAGGAGGTACAGGTTTAGCAACACAAAAAGAAGCCCTTGAAATACTGGGCTGCGTTGGACAAGGCAAAGTAAATAAGCTGGCAGAAATTATTGCCGGTGTAGTTTTAGCGGGCGAAATATCTCTTGGCTCGGCCATTTCATCATCAGACTGGGTTTCAAGCCACGAGGAATATGGAAGAAACAGGTAGTTATTAGAAATTGGTTACTAGTCAATAGCCATTAGACGTTATATGTTTCGGATTACATGTTGCAGTTGACACGTAACCTGCAACACGTAACTTTTGATGGCTTTGCAAATTTTCAGGATAAAATTAGAAATTCAGCACAATTCCCCCCAGAAAGTTAATTCCTGCTTGTGGGAAATATCCATCCATATTATAATATTCACCACCATATTGATATTTATATACCCAGGCATTTGTTTCATATTCTTCATTAAATATATTATTTATCAAGAATTTAAAATCAATTGATTTAATAATATTAGTCTCAAGAGTATATAAGAAACTAAGATTACTAACACTATAGGCATCCAACATCCTGTCTTCACTTGATGTGTTATCAATATATTGATTGCTAACAAATTTTGTATGCAAGCTTATTTCAAAATTTTCAAATGGGAAAAAGCTTAACTGACTTCCCATTATTATATTAGGCGAGAATGAAATATCTGTATCACCCAGCTTGGTTTCGGTCTGCGTCCCCCAGTTATCCCAATCATCAACAAATTCAGTAAAGTTTTTAATTTTATTTTTACTGAAGCTTGCATTTATCTGCCAATCTGCGATTTCCATAAATCTAAAACCACCGGTTAGTTCAATACCCGAACGATAGCTTACCGGAATATTAGTCATAATAACATTACCCACATTATTAATTTTTCCGGTATTTACTAACTGATTATTATAGTCCATATAATATAGGTTAATATTAACCCTTGCGTGATTAGCACTTAAATTATAACCCAATTCATAATCAATTAATGATTCGGCAACGGGTGTGTTTCCTTGATCAGCATCTTTAAAATCAGTACGTGAAGGTTCTCTGTTTGCCATCCCTACAGAAAAATAAGCATTATGTTCATCATCAATATCATATGTTAGTCCAAATTTAGGATTGAAAAAATCAAAATGATGCGTTTGTCCAATATCAGACAAATCATCATCATTCCCAATTATTTTATAATCTATCATTCTATATTGCAAATCAACATACATATTTAATTTATTGAAAAACATGTATCCAAATTTTCCATAGATATTAAAATCTTGTTTATGGCCTGTATTATTATACCATTCATGCCTAATTTCTGAACTGCTTGAATATTCTGACCAGATAACATTTCCATAATGTTTTCCCAAATAAGTGGTATAAGCACCGCCTATAGTGGCACTAAAATCCTTTTTTTGATAGTTTAAAGAATAAACAGCTGCATAAAAATCATTATCTAACCATTTTCTCCTAATCAAATCACTAGTGTAAATAGTATCCAGAACTCCAATTGCAGGTGGAATATTATAATCCGCTAAATCCTCATCCCTTTTTTCTTGTTCATAATAGCCTTTACCTTTTGTATAATTTAAAGCAAGGTTTAAACTTAAATCTGCCATTAATTCTCTTGAAAACATAAGTTGATAATGGTCTTGATTATAGTTATCAATTTCATTATCATAAGTATAGTAATTATAAGTTCGTGAATCAGAGCTCATCATATGCTGAGTTTGCTCTGTTGTATATAAATAGTGATCTTCATAACGTTGCATACCTGCCATATCATTTTCAAGACGAACTTTTGGTACACCCCACCAAGCCTGATAAGTATTTTCATGCCCCGAAATTACATTTAGTTTCACTAATGTTTTTTTATCAGAATAAGAACCACTTACAAAAAATGACTGTAAATCCGCATGAGCCCTGTCAATAAAACCATCTGAATATATTTTTGACAGTCTCATATCAAACGAAAAATGATCTTTAATCAATCCTGAACCAACGCCGATTTTTGCTTTGTAACTGTTGAATGAGCCATACGAAGCTGCAAGATTCGCATAAGGTTTTTTATTCAAACCATTGGTTTTAATACTAATATTTGCCCCAAAAGCTGCAGGACCGTTTGTTGATGTTCCCACACCACGTTGTACTTCAATATCATCAACTGACGAAACCAAATCGGGCATATTTACCCACCAAACACCATGTGATTCAGAATCATTTAATGGTATACCATTCGTGGTCACATTAATACGTGTAATATCAGTCCCCCTGATATATAATTTTGAATACCCCATTCCTGTTCCGGCATCAGAACTATATGTAACGGAAGGGGTTAAATTTAAAAGGAACGGAATATCCTGCCCAAGATTTGTTTTATCCAGGTCAGATTTATCAATAGTCGTAGAAGCCACTGGTGCACCATCTCCAGCCCTGGTAGCTTTCACCAAAACTTCATCTGTTAAATTTTCAGAAACACTTAGAGTTATCTTAATTTCAGGTGAGTTGCTTTTCAATTCCAATTGATAAACAGCCTGTTCATACCCCAAATAGTTGACCAAAAGTGTGAAATTTCCTGGTTTCAGGTTTGTAATCTCAAACCTTCCATTGGCATTAGTGATTGTACCCTTATAAGAATTTTTTATAGAAACATTAGCCCCTACAAGTGCTTCACCTTTTTCGTTTTCAATATGTCCTATTATGTTTTGTGCGTTTAGCGAAAAAGTAAAAAAACTAATTAATACAATTGTAATTGCTTTTTTCATTTTATCAGATTTTAAATTATTAATAAAAAATCTAATTGAGGAACAGTTTTTTAAGCTGTAAATTTGGATTTTACTTATCTTCCTACGGCAGCATTACCTGCATCAGGTTCAAAGGGTTTAATCTCAGCCTGTTATTTTAAGGCACCCCATTTAGATATGACAAATTTACTACAAAGTTTTGAAAATGGGAAATAAAAAGCCCTGAACTTTAAAGTTCAGGGCTTAATAATCTACCTTTATAAGATTTCTAATTTTTTGAAACTTTTAATACTTCAGTAATTGCCTTTACAAAAGTTTCTTTTGGTAAAGCACCAGTTGCCATACTAGGAGTTCCTGTTTTAGGAACAAACAAAAATGCAGGTATCCCACTAATCCCAAAAGCTCTTGAGACATTTGGATTTTTGTCTGTATTTACTTTGTAAATAACAATATCCCCATCATATTCTTTTGCCAATGCTTCAAGTGTAGGTGCAACCATCTTACATGGGCGGCACCAGTCAGCATAAAAATCGACAATCACAGGTTTATCCCCCTCAAATTTCCACTCTTTATTTTTTTCGTAATCAAAAACCTTCTCTTTAAAAGATGTTTCATTCAAATGAATTGGTTCTTGGGCACTAGATGAAATCCCAAACCCTAAAAACACAATTGCGATTAAAACAATTTTATTTATCATAATTTTATTTATTTTTTAACTACTAGATACAAAAAGGGCTACTTTTAACAAAAGTAGCCCTGATTATATATTAATTATGCAGGTTCTTCAACTTTAAGTACATCAGCAATTGCTTTTTTAAAGGTATCCTTTGGAAGTGCACCAACCGCCATTTGTGGTTGTCCTTCTGAAGGAACAAAAAGCAAAGAAGGGATACTTTGAATACCGAACATTCCTGCTAAGTTTTTTTCGTCTTCAGTATTTATTTTGTAGATGTTAATTTTTCCATCATACTCATCTTGAAGCTCCTCAAGAATAGGTGCTACCATTTTACAAGGTTGACACCAGTCAGCATAAAAATCGATCATACAAGGTAAATCACCTTCAAACTTCCAATCTTTATTTGCTTCAAAGTTAAATACTTTTGATTTAAATGTTTCCTCTGTTAAAAATTCTACTTTTGCCATTTTGCTCTTATTAGATTCGTTATTTTAAATATTTCTGTTTTGTTATCAAATGATATACCATTTAGAAAAATTGGTTTTTTCATTCCAAAAAACGCTTAATTGTTGTAATTTTGTCACCTATTTTCCAAAAATGTCAGATTTCCCAATAATTATCCTGCCATTTTTGTTAATAGATAATTAAGGGTTATTGTTTATTGACCGCAAAAATATAATAATCTTGTACACTATTGTTGTAATTAATTAATTTTTAAGATTTTTTAAGATTTAACCCTCACAGAGGCATTTTATAAAGAACCTTAGTCGGTCAAAAAAGAATTTAATTAAACATCAAGCATTTAACATTAATTTAGACAAGTGAAACAAAAACTTCAACACCCGGTATTTAAGATTATTTCTAAATATGCGGGTGAATTAAATATAAAAGCATTTGTTATCGGTGGGTTTGTAAGAGATCTTTTTCTTAACCGAAAATCAAAAGATATTGACATTGTTGTTATCGGTAATGGTATCAGGTTTGCCGAAAAAATATCCAAAAGTTTAGGAAAGGAAGCAAAACTTTCTGTTTATAAAAACTTTGGTACTGCAATGATCAAATACAAAGACTGGGAAATTGAATTTGTTGGCGCCAGAAAAGAATCGTACAGACAAGATTCAAGAAAACCAATTGTGGAAGATGGTACTTTGGAAGATGACCAGAACAGAAGGGACTTGACCATAAATGCGCTGGCCATTAGCTTACACCCTGATTCTTATGGCGAATTCCTTGACCCTTTTAAAGGGATTGAGGATATAAACAACCATATAATCAGGACACCACTCGACCCTGAAATAACATTTTCTGATGATCCTTTACGAATGATTAGAGCCATACGTTTTGCAACTCAATTAAACTTTACTATTGAAACAAAAACACTGGAAGCCATTAGCAAACAAAAAGAAAGAATAAAAATAGTTTCCTTGGAAAGGGTGGTTGATGAGCTACATAAAATAATTCAATCTAAAAAACCATCCATTGGGTTCAAATTATTGGATAAAACAGGTTTACTTCCAATTATTTTTCCTGAAGTTAGTAAACTAAAAGGTGTAGAAACCATAAAAGGAAAAAGTCATAAAGACAATTTCCTACATACTATTAAAGTTTTGGACAATATCTGTAAAAACACAGACGATCTTTGGTTGCGGTGGGCTGCCCTACTCCACGATATAGCTAAACCAGACACAAAACGTTTTTCAGATGGTGGCTGGACTTTTCACGGACATGAATTTATTGGGGCAAAAAAAATTCCGGGCATATTTAAGAAAATGAAACTTCCTTTAAATAACAAAATGAAGTTTGTTCAAAAAATGGTGTTGCTTCATTTAAGGCCTATTGTTTTATCACAGGAAATTGTAACTGATTCAGCTATACGAAGGCTTTTATTTGAAGCCGGCGATGATGTGGAAGACTTAATGACACTCTGTGAAGCTGACATTACTTCGAAGAATGACATAAAAATTAAAAAGTACCTGGCTAATTTTAAGTTGGTACGTAAAAAACTAAAAGAAGTTGAAGAAAAAGATAATATCAGAAATTTTCAACCACCAATTACCGGTGAACTCATTATTGAAACATTTGATATCAAACCTTCAAAAATAATAGGTGATATAAAAACTGAAATTAAAGAAGCCATATTAGATGGCAGGATTAAAAATGATTTTAAGGAAGCATACCAGTTTATGTTAAAAGAAGGAGAAAAAAGGGGTTTGAAGGCTATTAAACATTGAACCTTGATTTTATATTACAATAATGCTTAAGAATATTCATTTAATACTCAATTACCCCAACTTCAAACTTTTGTTTTTTTACTTTTCACTTTTATTTTAACAATATGAATACAATAGAAGTTTCAGCATATTCAGTTCAATGGGCCATTGATGCACAAAAAGCAGGTGCAAATCGTGTGGAGCTTTGCGACAATATTTATGAAGGAGGCACAACCCCCAGCCTGGCAAGCATTGAGCTGGCAAGAAAACATTTGGATATAGAACTATATGTTATTATTCGACCTCGTGGTGGTGATTTTTTGTACTCGGATATTGAATTTGAAACGATGAAACGAGATATTGAGCTGGCAAAAAACGCAGGTGTTGATGGTTTGGTTTTTGGAATATTAAATATTGACGGATCAATTGATGCTAAAAGGACAAAAGAGCTTGTTGAACTGTCAAAGCCAAAAAAAGTAACTTTTCACCGTGCTTTTGATGTGGCCAAAGATCCATTTAAAGCCCTTGAAGATATTATTTCCTGTGGATGTGATCGTATTTTAACATCCGGACAAAAAAATATTGCACCATATGCCTTACCACTGCTTTCTGAATTAGTTAAAAAAGCAGGAAATAGAATTAGCATTATGCCGGGCAGTGGTGTAAATGAAAACAACATCCTTAAAATTAAAGATGAAACAGGTGCCCAAGAATTTCATCTTTCCGGGAAAAAAACAGTAAAAACTAAGATGAATTACATTAATAAAGATGTGAGTTTTAATGCGGTTGGAAATTCATCAATACCTGAACATGCCGAATTGGATATTAAAATTATAAGAGAAGCGATAGAGAATATACGGTGATATGATTTAAAGATTGTCTAAAATTTCTTTTTATAAAAATAAACCAACAAAGCTATATGGTGGCTTTTAAAAATTCAAAGTTTAAGGCTTTCGATTTTTTCAAAGCTTGAGTTTACCGTTGTAAATGAGTGATTTAAAAAAATCGTATAACGCAAAAATTTGGATTTTTAGAAGCCACCTTATTCAAAGAATTCCATCCTCCCCTGCTCACTACGTAACAAACTTGCGATTTCCTTATGGCCTGCCTGCTCAGCAAAATCAGCTGCCGTTAGGCCATTTACATCTTTAATTGTAATAAAACTTAGCCTTTGCGGGCTCATGCCAGTACCGGAAAGACTAAAAATCATCCGGTTAACCGCTTCAATATCGCCTCCTCCGGCAACATAAAATAAAGCTGTCCTACCCATCAAATCCAAGTCAAATAGATTTTTTTTATTCATAATTTTTATTCTCAGAAATACACTTGATTCTATAGAAACAAACACAGTATCTTAGCTCTTTATTTGGTTTTCAGTTTAACTTGTTTATTATCCTGTTGTAATACCCATTTTTATGTTTTGTTATTTTTTATTGAATTTATCAATCTGTTTATACGCAAAAAACCCAAGGACAATACTAATAATTAAACCTAACACCGTTTCAACCACATGAGGGTTTCCAACAATATTCATCCATATAAAAAAAACAACAAAACCAGTAATAACTCCAATTATTTTTGCCATACTTTAAATTTAAAATAAAAAAATCATAAAAAAATAAATTAGTCCTGCGGACTAAGAATAGTGATACCTATTGATCCGCTCTCTAATTTTGTTTTTCCCGTTGGAATAGTCAAATAACCTAATTCATGCCATAGTTTAGCCTGATCATCATAAAATGGGCTTATCCTTCTTCCCGACTGTCCGGTTGTAATAACCAAATCAGAATTTTCCAAATATCCAAAATCAACTATATGCCTCATTGATGCTCCATGTACTGCGGGATATGGTTTTTGGTCTATCTCTTGATAGGTTCCTGGATTAACAGTTGAAAAATCACCCCCATATTTATTTGGTCCAATATTACAGAACCAACTGAAAGGTGTAACTTTTCCCATTTGATGCTTAAAATGGGTTTTATGAATTTCACCCCATTTCCACTGCTTTATATCACTTCCAAAATATTTTTTCAGGGAATCATAAGCTGCTAACAAACTTGCTTCTATTGTTTGTTCTTTTGTCTCTGTTATTTGAGTTGCAGGATTGTCAAACCAATGCTCAAAAGCAGGATCATTTAGTTTTAATAGTAAAGTGCTTGCAACATAATTCAACCTGCCTGATTTTATAAATTGTTTAAACAATCTATCACTAATCTTATTAGCATAAACTTTGTTAATTAACTGGACAAAAAATTCCTGGACAATAGTATTCGCTACATTATCAACATCAGTAGCACCATCCCATGCTTCTATGTATTCTTTAATATCTTTAAGCCTATCATCCTCATTCTTAGTATTATCAAGAGTTTTTTTCACATAATTGCCAAGAATTAATGCAAACTCTGAATGTGTATCTGCCTGAATTTTCCTGATATCTTCCTGGCTTAATTTATCTTTCTTTAGTATAAGAGATTCTATTCTCATTGCCCTAAAGGGAAGTTGAAAAGTAGAACCAAAAATAAGATGAGGATATCTGCTATCAAGAATTTCATTATTTGCCGAAATAATGTAACCTGATTGGGGGTTGTAAACTTCCGGCAAATCTTCAAACGGGATATATCCCATCCATTCAAATTCACCCGTCCAACCAATATGAGGTTCTAAACCATAGCCTTTTTTACGTACTGGTATTTTCCCTGTAAGTTTGTAACCGATATTTCCATTTTGGTCAGCATAGCCCCAGTTCCAAACCGGTGCCCTAATTTCAGCAAGTGCTTTTTTAAATTCCTGCCAGTTTTTTGCTTTATAGATTTTCATGGAAAAAGACATCTGACCTTTTGCTGCATTTTCAACACCTTGCAAAGCCATCAGGGAATCTGATCCTGAAAGGCTTTCAACAATACTGTTAATAACCGGGCCATGCCTGCTTTCTTTCACAGTAATATTATCAGTTAAAATTTCACCATCTTTTTTGTATTTAATTGACTCAGTATATGTTTTAAAAGGGATATACTCACCATTAAACATGTACTCACTGGGGTTGTCAGGGTTCAATTTTTCCCAGAACATATCCTGGGTATCAGCACCTGTTGTAGTAGCACCCCATGCAATGTTTTTATTATGGCCGGCTATAATTGTTGGTGAACCCGGCATTGATATTCCCATTGCATCTATTCCATCTCCAACAATGTGGATTTCGTACCAAAGCGAAGGCAACAAAAAAGGCATATGGTAATCATTTGCAAAAACAGGTTTTCCTGATTGGGACCTTTCACCTGAAATAACCCAGTAATTACTATGTACCTGATTAGACTGAACGCCAACTATGGATTTTATCTGGTCATCAACCTCCAACATAGCGGCAAATAATGGATTACTTAATTTTCTTTCAGCAACTTTTGAGAGATCAGCCATATTATCAGGCTCTACGGCTGGCTTTTGGGAAAAGTCTTTTACAGCAGGTCTTCCTTCATTTTCATCATGTTCACCCGGTTGGGCCATATATGGCCCATGAAAAGTTATTGCAGAAACCAGCTCCCTGCCTTTTTTTTCGCCTAATTCCTTAATAGCTGCTGCCCTCAACAATTCATATTTCCAATTATGATTAGAAGCATAAGACTGAAAATAAGATAATGATATTATATCCAAAGGGGAGAATTTTTCAGCGTCATACTGAAGAATTTTAAATTCCATAGGAATATTGCCCGGATGACTTTCAATATATTTATTGATACCATTAACAAATGCCTGTAAGTATTCTTTTTCATCTAATGTTAAACTATCTAATAATAGTAAAGCATTACGTTGAAAACCTAAAACTTTTGCAAAGCGATCAGCAGCAAGTGTCTGTTCTCCAAAAATTTCTGACAACCTGCCTATAGCAACCCTCTTGAACAAATCCATCTGCCACAACCTGTCCTCTGCCATAACATATCCCATACCAAATGCTAAATCATCCTGGTGATCAGCATAAATATGCGGAATAGCCGATTTATCCCTGATAATCTCTATTTTGCCCTTTATACCAGATACCTGGTACTGTCCTGAATAATCAGGCAATGTAGATTTTATATACCAATATGTGCCTGCAGATAGTAAAGCTACAAATATTATTAAGTAAAATATTATACGCTTTATTTTCTTCATTTTTCTTTCTGTTTTTTACAATACTTTGAATCAGTAAACTTAGATATTTGAAATAAGTCCGCAAAACTTAATTAGTCTGTCTTTAATGTTAGTGTTTAGTTCAGAAAGTTTGCTATTAAGGCTTGTGAAGCCTGAAAAATGTGAATTTACTACTGCAAATGACCATTTTGAGGGCAAGCATAACGCAAATAGCGGACTTTATGGACAAACACTAATTAGTTACCTATAAAACCTTTCTATGAACCGCTTTATAATTTCCAAAAACTCATCCGGCAATCTTTTTTTAGTTTCACTAATCATTTTTTCAGGTATTTCTTTATAAAATGCTTCGGCAATACTACCAGCCATTGCAGCTATAGTGTCACTATCACCGCCTAAAGAAATTGATAACCGGATTGCAGATTCAAAATCAGCACTTTCTATAAATGCAATAATGGCTTCGGGCACTGAACCCTGGCAACTTACATCAAACCTATAAACAGGCCTTATTTCATCCAATGTCCTTTCCAGGTCATAGCCAAATTTTGCTTGAATATAATCCTTAATTTCTGCTTTATTTTTTCCCGTTCTTGCAAGAAAAACTGCAGAGGCAACAGCCTGGGCACCTTTAATACCTTCCGGGTGATTATGAGTGACTTCAGCACTTTTTTGGGCTTCTTCCAGAACAGTTTCCAAATCATTAAAAGCATAAGCCACAGGACTTACTCTCATAGCAGAGCCATTCCCCCAACTATTATAG
Organism: Bacteroidota bacterium; assembly: GCA_039714415.1. Lineage (GTDB taxonomy): Bacteria > Bacteroidota > Bacteroidia > Bacteroidales > NBLH01 > NBLH01. The sequence goes on along the minus strand of JBDLJL010000064.1, from coordinate 7,494 downwards.
GGCTTTGGATTGTCTGAGAATATCCATTTGTAAAAGGTTCCACCATAACCGGCATTTGGATATTTCTTTCCATATTCTTGATAGACTTTTGTGTAACCTTTTTGGTTCAATATACAATCTGCAGTTGCCACGGTCAAAACAGAATCATCTGTAAAAGCAGATTTATCTGTGAATAAATCAAATTCTGTTGATTTAGAATTTTGACCTTCAAACCTTGACCCAATTAGATCACCTATTATTGCTCCAAGCATGCTCTAAAATATAAATTAAAAAATGCTGTTTTTTTAAACAAGATATACCAAAATATTTAATTTTGCAAAGAACTTTTAAACCCTATTATTCAATTTTTCTAAAATCGCAATGGACAAAGAAATCATTCTCTTAAATATAAATGGTGAAGATAAACCCGGCTTAAGCTCTTCCCTTACAGAAATTTTATCGAATTACAATGCCCAAGTACTGGATATTGGTCAGGCAGTGATCCACAACCGACTTTCACTTGGTATTATGTTTAAGATTTCTAAAGAAACGGAATCTTCCCCTATTTTAAAAGATTTGCTTTATAAAGCATACGAGTTAAATGTAGATGCTGAGTTTATACCAATAAGTGAAAATGAATACCATGAATGGGTTGACCAGCAAGGCAAAAAAAGATATATCATAACACTTATTTCTCGTGAAACAACTGCTCAGCAATTATCAAAAGTTACAGATCTTATCTATAAGCAAAACCTTAACATTGATATTATCGCACGATTAACAGGCAGGCTTCCTTTAGATAATCAAACAGGAAAATCAAAATCAAGTATTGAATTATCTGTTCGGGGCAACCCCGTAGATGAAATTTCTTTCCGTGAAGACTTGATGAATATTTCTAAAGAAACAGGTGCAGATATTGCTTTCCAAAAAGATAACATTTTCAGAAGGAATCGCAGACTGGTGTGTTTTGATATGGACAGCACCCTTATTCAGACCGAAGTAATTGTAGAGCTGGCAAGGCAACATGGTGTTGGCGAACAAGTGCATGAAATTACGGAGGCCGCCATGCGTGGCGAGCTTGATTTTAATGAAAGCTTTATTCAACGTATTGCATTACTTGAAGGTTTGGAAGAAAGTGTTATGGAAGGCATAGCGCGTAGCCTGCCAATTACAGAAGGTGCCGAAACTTTATTTAAAACCTTAAATAAATACGGGTTTAAAACAGCCATTTTATCAGGTGGTTTTAATTATTTTGGGAAATATTTACAACACAAATTCGGCATTGATTATGTATTTTCAAACGAATTGGAGATTGTTAACGGAAAACTTACAGGGAAACACCTTGGCGATATTGTAAATGGCGAAATGAAAGCTGAATTATTAAAAAAGATAGCTTTTAAAGAAGATATTCATTTGGAACAAGTTGTAGCTGTTGGCGACGGTGCCAATGATTTACCTATGCTTAATATTGCCGGATTGGGCATTGCTTTTCATGCAAAACCAAAAGTAAAAGAAAATGCACAACAAGCCATCTCAACTATAGGTTTAGATGCTATTTTATACCTTATGGGATTTCGGGATAGGGAAATTGGGATATAATACCGTTATAAAAGTACTCTCTGAAATGCTATCTACCAAGACTTGAAAACATACAATATTCAATAAACAACACTCAACAAACAAGTTAAAGATGTGAGAATAATGAATATTGGCTATTGCATATTAAGTGTTGAATGTTTTTTTCTGTCATCACATCATTATGGCCAACAAAGTCGGGGAATCCTACAAATGACAACCTTATCGTATATTACTAATATTAAACTAATTATCACGCCAAGACGCTAAGACGCCAAGAAAACAATTTCCTTCTTTGCGTCCTTGCGGCTTTGCGGTTATTCTTTATATTCAATAAATTCTTACAAATTCTCTAAAATAAAATTAGTCATCATAGTATATAAATGTAACCTGGTATTGCCACCATAAATTCCATGATTCCTATTCATATAATAAAATTGATCATATTGTTTATTCGCCTGAACTAGTGCTTCTGAAATCTCAACAGAATTCTGAACATGAACATTATCATCAGCAGTTCCATGTACTAATAACAATTTCCCTTTAAGTTTATCCACATGATTGATGGGTGAATTATTATCGTAACCATCAGGATTTTCCTGTGGTGTGCGCATAAATCTTTCGGTATAAATATTATCGTAATATCTCCAGTTTGTAACCGGGGCAACAGCTATACCAGTTTTAAAATAATCTGCACCTTTGGTCATGGCTAACAGAGTCATATAGCCGCCATAACTCCATCCCCAAATCCCAATCCTTTTGGCATCAATATATGGTAAAGTTCCAATATATTTAGCAGTTTCTACTTGGTCAATAGTCTCATATTTACCCAATTGCAAATAAGTCATTTTACGGAACTCTTCACCACGAGCACCTGTTCCTCTTCCGTCAACACAAACGGTAATATAACCTTTTTGAGCTAACAACATATCCCAACCAAAGCCCCAGCGATTTAATGCAGATTGTGAATCAGGCCCGGAATATTGATACATTAAAACCGGGTATTTTTTGTTTTTATCAAAATTGGCAGGTTTAATCATATAACCATTTAGCTCAACACCCTCCGAAGTTTTAAATTTGAAAAACTCTTTGTTTACACCACCATATTCCTTTACTTTCTCACTTAAAGCTTTATTATCTTCTAATACACGTATCAGTTTTCCTTTTGAGTCATGAAGTGTAACATAAGTTGGTTGATTTATACTGGAAAAATAGTTAATATAATATTTGTAGCTAGTGCTAAATGATGCCCTGTTGCTTCCTTCTTCTGTTGTAAGTTTTTTCTTTCGCCCCTTCATATCAACCGAATATAACTGGCTAGTAATTGGTGATTCTTCAGCAGAAATATAATAACAGATTTTTTTATTATTATCAAAACCGATAAAATCAGTAACATCCCATTTGCCTGTTGTTAATTGTTTCACTAATGTACCGTCCGTTTTATGCAAATAAATATGCCTGTATCCATCTTTTTCACTGGTAATTATAAAATGCTTTCCATCATTTAAAAAAGTAAGGTTATCCAAGGTTTCCTCGCCAATATAATATTTGTTTTCATCAGTGTAAATTACTTTGGTACTACCTGTTCCAGCATCTGCAAAAAGAACTTCCAATTTATTTTGTAAGCGATTTAAACGAATAACCCCCAATTTGTTTGCGTTTTTAGTCCATCTGATTCGTGGTATATAAATGTCTGTTTCAGTTCCAATATCAGCTTTTATGATCTTTGTTGTTTGTACATCATAAATATGAACAGAAACAACTGAATTATCTTCACCAGCTTTTGGATATTTCCATTGACGGTTTTCCGGATACAGGACATTATCTTTCATCATGGGTGCCATTCCTGCAAATACAGTCATATTAAAGGTTTTTACTTTCGATTCATCAAACTTGACAAAAGCAATCTTTTTTCCATCCGGTGACCAGTAAAATGCCTGGTTAAAACCAAACTCTTCTTCATAAACCCAGTCAGGAGCACCATTTATTATTTTATTTTTTTCACCATCTTTAGTAACAGCAGTTTCATTACCAGAAATTAAATCCTTTATATAAATATTATTTTTATACACAAAAGCCACTTTGGAACCATCCGGCGAAATAGTAGCCAATTGCTGTTTATCCTTATCTGAAACATTTTGAAGTTTTTGGTTTGCAATATCCCAAATATGAAATTTTGCTGAATATGAATGTCTATAAATACTTTTGCGATTGGTTTCCAATAGTATTTTTGTTTCATCATCATTAAAATGATAATCGGAGACCCATTGAGTTTTTAAAGGTTTAATTTTTAATATCGTATCGACGACTTCACCTGTTTTATAACTGTGTTTAACAATTGCTTGTTTTCTTCCATCAAACGTGGTATAATTTACACCGTCATTCATTGATCGTAATCCGTAAACATAACGTGCAGAAAAAGTTCTGTTCTTAAATAAATCCTCAAGGGTTATTTTTTTATAGGATTGCTGTGCAAATCCCATATTCAATGTTAAAAAACTTAGTACTACCAAGCATATTATTTTTTTCATATCAAGTAATATTTATAATTTTAAAAACTTTTCAAAAGTAGATAAAATTTGTATTTTATATAATTTAAAAAGAGATATATGATTTCAAAAGTACAAGACCGATTTATTCGCTATGCGAAAATTGATACACAGTCCGATCCAAATTCAGAAACATGCCCAAGCACAAAAAAACAATTGCATTTAGCTAAGGAATTAGTAAAAGAGTTAAATGGCTTTGGCCTGCAGGACATATCACTTGATGAAAATGGATATGTTATGGCCACTTTACCTTCAAATATTGATGGTGAAGTTCCTGTAATTGGTTTCATTTCTCACATGGATACTGCCCCTGATGCTTCCGGTAAAGGAGTTGAACCTCAATTACGTGAAAATTATGATGGCAAGGATATTATTCTGAATGCCGAAAAGAACATTATCCTGTCACCAAAAGATTTCCCTGAACTGAATAATTATGTTGGACAGGATTTATTAACATCTGATGGCACAACACTACTAGGTGCAGATGATAAAGCAGGTATTGCAGAAATAATGTGTGCTATTGAATATTTAGTTGAAAATCCTGAGATCCCTCATGGTACTATTAAAGTAGGTTTTACACCTGATGAAGAAATTGGCCGTGGTGCTGACCATTTTGATGTAAAAAAATTCGGTGCAAACTTTGCGTATACTCTTGACGGAGGTGAGATAGGCGAACTGGAATACGAAAATTTCAATGCATCAATGGCTAAAATCATCATTCATGGAAGGAATGTTCATCCTGGTACGGCAAAAGACCAAATGATTAATTCCATTATGATTGGAATGGAACTTCATGCTTTACTTCCTGTAAACCAGCGACCTGAACATACTGAAAAGTACGAGGGTTTTTTCATGTTAATGAGTTTCAACGGAAGCGTTGAGGAAACATCTATGATGTATATTATCCGCGACCATAATATGGACAAGTTTAAGAAAAAAAATGAACTCATAAAAAAAGCAGTCGAGTACATGAATACCAAATATGGTGGAAATACCATTGATATGGAGCTGAAAGACCAGTATTATAATATGAAAGAAAAGGTTGAGCCGGTAAAACATATTGTAGACAGGGTTGAAAAGGCAATGATAGAAGTTGGTGTAGAACCAAAAATAAAAGCCATACGTGGTGGCACAGATGGCTCGCGCCTTTCATACATGGGCTTGCCAACACCAAATATTTTTACAGGTGGGCATAATTTTCATGGTAAATACGAATATATCCCTATTCAATCAATGGAAAAGGCAGTACAGGTTATCCTGAAACTGATCGAAATTTATGCAAAGGGGTAGGGTAATAACTGGTAATTGGTTATTCGGTTATTCGTTTATTTGTTTATTTGTTTATATGAATGTTTGCCTATTGGTCATTGGTCATTTTGCTTTTTGTTTACTGTTTACTGTTTACTGAATACTGGTTAATTGGTCATTGGTAATTACGTTATTGTAATTAATTGAAAAAATGCTGCAAGTGTCTGCCAAAGGTAGTCTTTGTGGCATTTTTGCGAATATATATGATTTGTATCAAATATAATATAATTTTTAGCTCATTTCTTTTTGCGAACATTGTTTCTGACATTTTACAAGTAAAGATTCGATACGGTTAAATATTGATTATCTTAATTTTGAATATCTAAAAAATAAACTATCTTTAAGGTCTATGTAGTAGGCTTGGATTAATCAGGTTAAAATAATAATGGGGTACTATAAATTAAAATTTTTGCATTACTCAAATCTGAATTTATTGAGAATAGCATAAATAATTTATTAATTTATTAAATGAGGATATTACTATGAATGATTTAATGATACAAGGTCTGGTACTAATAGGAAGTTTTCCTATTCCGATATTTATTTTGAGGTTAATTTTTAAGAAATCAATCATGTTTACTGTTGGTAGCTATACGGTTGCCCTTATATATATTGTTAGCTTCGATCAATATTATGTAGGCTATACAGAACTAATTAACCATGTATGGATAGTGCCATTAAATTTCGTAATCGGTACTTTTGTATTTATTCATATCAATAATTTGTTACGTAAACCACTTGACCAGTCAATTTCAAAACTAAAGCAAATTTCTGACGGCCATATTGACATTGAAGTCAGCGAATCAGAATTGAAAAATGAGTTAGGTGTTTTAAATAATTCATTAGTAAAATTAGTAAAAACATTTAAAAAAATAATTGGAGAAGTTACTTCAAATACTACAAATCTGGCAGCTTCCAGCCAGGAATTAAGTAGCTCATCTGAGCAACTATCACAAGGGGCAAATGAACAGGCAAGTTCCATTGAAGAAGTATCTTCAACCATGGAAGAAATTACAGCCAATATCGAACAAAATACAAATAATTCAAAGCTTACCGAACAAGTATCAATTGATGCAAACAAAGGGATTAAAGAAGTAGCCGCAAGATCTCAAAAAGCTGTAGAAGCAAACAAAAATATTGCTGAAAAAATTACCATTATTAATGAAATAGCATTCCAAACCAATATATTGGCTTTAAACGCTGCGGTAGAAGCAGCCAGGGCTGGTGAGCATGGTAAAGGTTTTGCTGTTGTGGCTTCCGAAGTAAGAAAGTTGGCTGAAAGGAGTAAAATGGCAGCAGAAGAAATTGTAGGGCTTGCACAAACAAGTCTTGATTTAGCACAGGGGGCAGGTGAAGTAATGTTAGAAACGATCCCTAAAATTGAAAAAACAACAAATCTTATTCACGAAATAAGCACTGCAAGCGATGAACAAAATAATGGTGCTAACCAGGTAAATAATGCCATACAACAATTGAATAATGTAACCCAGCAAAATGCTTCTTCAAGTGAGGAGGTGGCAGCTAATGCAGAACAATTATTAAGCCAGGCAGAACTGTTAAAAAGCCTAATTTCTTTCTTTAAAACTGATATGAAAAACGATTTAACAAAATCAAATACTACATTGAAGACAAATAAACCTGAAAAGGCAATCCCTAAAAAAAGTAATTTTGTAAGTACTAAGCCTGTTAAAAATAGCGGTGTAAAAATCAATCTGCAGGAAAATGATAAAGATGATGATGGGTTTGAAAACTTTTAGAAGAAACTAAAGCGGATGATTTCTTTAAATTGAGACATCCCGACTTATCGCAAATTGTATTGTCGTTTTAAACATTCAACACTCAACATACAATTTTCAATATTCAATTAAAGATGACACTCTGAAAAGTGAAAAAATAAAAAATGCCACAAAGACACTAAAATCAACAAAACAAAGATTATCAATTGATTAGTTTTTTGTGAAATTTTGTGATTTCAGACATCTTAACTTATCGGAATCTGTATTGTCATATTTTTCTTATTTTCATTAAACCAACTTTTGGTAATTAATCATCAGTAACTGGTCATTAGATAATTACATGCAAA
>JBDLJL010000063.1:0-28002 GCA_039714415.1 Bacteroidota bacterium | reverse complement strand
TCTAAATGCGGGAAACCCCGACTTAGTGAAGCTTAATTTTGGGTATCCAAAATTTTAGCTGAAGTTAGTCGCTTTGGCAGAAAGCAATAATTCTATGAATTATTGGGGTTAAAATAGTCAGAAACAATCAATTCTTTTGTACCATGCCCCCAGCTGTAGAACCCTTCACCTGATTTAACACCTAAATTACCAGCTGACACCATATTAACCAACAATGGCGATGGTGCATATTTGTCATTTCCTAAACCTTCATAAAGTACTTCCATTATTGACAGGCAAACATCAAGGCCAATAAAATCAGCCAGTTGCAGAGGACCCATAGGATGTGCCATACCCAGTTTCATTACGGTATCAATTTCCTCAACACCGGCAATTCCTTCATTTAGAGTGATTATTGCCTCATTAATCATTGGCATTAAAATACGGTTAGCTACAAAGCCAGGGTAATCATTTACTTCTACAGGCACTTTCCCAAGTGATTTTGAAGTTTCCATAATAGCATTGGTCACTTCATTACTGGTTTTATACCCACGAATAATCTCAATCAATTTCATAATGGGTACCGGGTTCATAAAATGCATTCCTATTACTTTATCAGGCCTATTTGTTTGTGCGGCAATTTTTGTTATTGAAATAGAAGATGTGTTTGATGCCAAAATACATTCAGGCTTACAAGCTTCATCCAGCTCTTTAAAAATTTCAAACTTGATATCAGGGTTCTCGGTTGCAGCTTCAATAACCAAATCTGCATCAGCAACACCTTTACTTATAGCTGTATAGTTCGTAATATTTGCTAAAGTAGCATCTTTGTCGGCTTCTGAAATTCTCTCTTTTTTTATTAAGCGGTCAAGGTTTTTTGTAATAGTGCCCAATGCACGTGTTAAAGCATCCTGTTTTATGTCAATTAATGCTACTTTGTAGCCATTTTGGGCAAATACATGGGCAATACCGTTACCCATTGTTCCTGAACCAATTACTGCAATATTCTTCATGTTTTTATTTTGAAATTAGGTTAATATTTACTTTTACTATTTTTTTATCAGTTTGTTTAAAATACAATGATTTAATGCTTAAATGATATAATAATTCAGTAGTAATCAAATATCTATTTTTATTATCGCATTTAAACATTGTATCCATGGCCTATAAAAACTACATCCCCATCATTGTTTTTATTACATTATTTGCTCCATCGGCAATATTAAGTATAGTGGCATCAAGCATGTAACAAGGTGTTGTAACTAACTTAAAGCCCTCATCTACTACTACTTCACCATGCGTGGTTGTTTTATGTGTTGCCCCCATTTTTTCAATAGCTTCTGCAGTTCCTTTATCACTCCCAATGGTAAGCTCTGCTCCTTTAAGTACTTTGGCCATTATTGCCGGTGAAATACATAAGGCACCTATCGGTTTGCCCGCTTTTACCATTGCTAATATCGATTTTTCAACATCTGCATTAACCGTACAATCAGGACCGTCAAAAGCAAAACTTGAAAGGTTTTTAGCAGCACCAAATCCACCAGGAAATATAATAGCATCAAAATTAGCGGCATCAAATTCACCAAGTGCCCTAATTTTACCCCTGGCAATTCTGGCCGATTCAATAAGTACATTTCGGGTTTCTTTCATCTCTTCACCTGTAATATGGTTAATTACATGATGTTGAATAATATCTGGGGCAAAAATTTCATATTCACCACCATTTTTCATAATCGCATAAAGGGTCATGGTTGCCTCATGAATTTCAGCACCATCAAATACACCATTTCCTGATAAAACAACTGCAAATTTTTTCATAGTTTATTATTTTAGGTTTGAAACCCTCATTGAGGGATTTAATAAGAAAATTTAATCGCTCCAAAAAAAGACAAGATTAGTTTTCAATATTCTAATTTAAATGAATAAATAATAGTTTTTAAAGTTACTGCTTTTATTTATTTGAAGCAATTTAAAAAAAGGTGTTTTTCATCATGCTTTAATCTCATACTTTCTCTAACTTAATTAATTCATAAACTCAATTTAGAATTTGTTTCAATTTTATGCATAATACATGCTAAGCACCGTTTACCTATGATTCCATAGAGTTTGTCAAATTTAAGAAGGTGCATCATCCTTTAAAATTCTAAACCGTTTCCGTGATTCGGTAACATAAATGCTCCCCGGATAATCAAAAATAATTTTTTTATAATATTTCATTGCCTCTGTTTTATTATCCTTTTGATAATCATTCATTTGAGCTAGTTTATAAATAGCATCATCACCAAGTATGTCAAAGGCATAACTAGCTTCAATTTTTTTTAAGTTTTCAATTGCTTTATCAATTTTACCCTGCTTTTCAAATATCTTTGCCTTAAGAAACAAAACCTCATCAATTAAGGGGTTCGTTTTGTAGTTCTTTTCCAGTGTATCCAAAACCAGCATAGCTAATTCTTCTTTGTTTTGTACAAGGTACATCTCGGCACGTGAAAAATATTTTAATGCGGCACTTGTCGTATCCATACCAATATTGTCTTTAATTAACATTGACAAATGAAAAGCATCATTAGCAATCAGTTGTGATGTACTTCCTTTTAATACATCCAACTGGGCCTGAGCCCATTCAAAATTTCCCATATAATACGCTAACTTTGCCCGCTTGAACCTTGCTTCGTAACCTATTGGATTTCCTTTGTTCATCTTCTCAGCCTGTGCATATTCAATGGTAGCTTCCCAAACATTTTCCTGAAGAAGCAAAATATCAGCCAATTCAATTTTACAGGAACCTTTGAGTAAAGGTTTCAAGTCAGGAAGTTTAATTATAGATTTTAGCATAGTTACAGCCTCAGAATTCTTATTTAAGTAAAAGGCCTGCAGATGTGCAAAATCTTTTATCAGGTCAATGGTTGTATAATTTCTTCCAAATTCTTCAATAGCATCCAGGTACTGTTTTTCAAGATCTTCAATTTGATCCTTGCTCCTTATTTGCCCTTTTTCTACTTGTATGTATAATACATTTAAATAGGCAAGTTTAGCATTACGGTAAAAAACAGAGCCCTTATCCTTTTTTATAACATATAAATAGGCCTCTTTTGCTGTTTCATACATCCCGTTTGATGCGGCAAAACCACCCAGTTCAACCAAACGTCGTCCTCCTTCTTTCATTCGCCTATCCAATGCTTTTGCCTGAATAATCGCATTTCTAAAATCTTTTTCCTGAACATAATACCAAATCAGCGTTTCATTGTAAATATACTCTCCGGCATTTTTTTGAATTCGTTTTATTAAGGTCCTTTTTAAAATGTGTTTAAAATTTTCATCGTAATTAGAATTCATCCTAGACTGTAAATGGTTCATTACTGTTGGTTGCGATTCAGGATCTTCAACGAGTAAATCAAGATATTCATTTATAAGCTCCTGGCTTTTACGCTGATATGCATAAACATTAGCCATCTCGTAATGAAAAGCATAAGGGATTAGTTCCCGCCCTCTTAAATAAGTTGTTTCAGCATAGCCATATTCCCTTTTAGATAAAAATGAGTTGGCAATTCTCATAATCACATTCCGGTTTGCCGGGATATTTTTTATTACGTATTGATACTGCTCTTCTGCCCTTTTTTCATCCTTCTTCAGTTTATAAATATTTCCCAGCTCAACATAATTTAAAAGGTCGTGCTTATTTTTCCTTATTTGTTTTTTTATCATACGCTCTGCCTGGTCGTAGTCTTTAAGTTCAACCACGCACTTGATCATATAATTAAGATAAATCCTGGAACGTGTTTTCTTATACAAACCCTCAAATTCAACAAAGGCTTTTTGATATTCATTACTCTGGTAATACTCGTAAGCCAGTTGTACTTTTGATTGTGGCTGGGCAATAATTTTATGGAAAACTACTGAGTTTAATATCAGTATTAAAAATACAAGTATATATCTGTACGTGGTAGTCATTTCTTCAGATTCTTTAATTAAACAAATGTACACATAAATAATATTTTTGTATCTTTATTTTTGCATTACAAATAATTAAAACTAACGAAAATGAAACTTTATTTGGTCTATTTTATCAGTGTTTTTTTGTTTTTAACTGCATGTTCAAATAATAGCAGTGAAATGCCCGGATATGAAGGTACTTCCTATGAGTCAGATATGATGGCATTAAGCGAACATAAAAAAACAGTTCAAACTGAACCAGATCTTGCACCTGTAACAAGGCAACAAATAAATCCCGAAAAAGAAAAAATTGAAAAGAAAATAATAAAAACAGCTAATATATCTATTGAGGTTGAAGATTTTAAAAAAGCACGACCTGCTTTAGATTCCTTATTAAAAAAGTACAATGCTTATGTCGCTGATGAATCAGAACAAAATTATGATTACCAGATAAGTGATGAATTGACCATTAGGGTTAAAGCAGAAAATTTTGACAATTTATTGAATGATGTGAGTGGTTTAGCAGTACATATAAATTCAAAGCATGTAAAATTGGCTGATGTTACCGAAGAGTTCATTGATATAACTACCCGCTTGAAAAACAAAAAACAGGTTGAACAGCAGTACCTTGCAATACTGAAAAAAGCCAGAACAATTGATGAAATTCTTAAAGTAAATGAGCATTTACGGGTAATTCGCGAAGAAATTGAGTCAAAAGAAGGCAAATTAAAGTATTTAAACAGTCAGGTTAGCCTCAGTACTATATACTTATCAATGTATCAAAAAATAGAAAGCACAGATTATCCCAGTTTTGGATATAAATTGATAAAAGCAGTTGAAGGTGGTTGGGATGGAATCCTTTTGTTTATTATTGGTTTGGTATACTTGTGGCCATTTATCCTTATCATACTGGTCGCTCTGTGGATAATCATAAAGTACAGGAAAAAAAGAAAGCAAAAGAACCCTCATTGAGGGTTTAAATAAAAATAATTAACTCAATTTTTGGTATATTTGCATTCAAAAAATTAGAAAAAATTATATCATAGCCATTAATAATAAATCAACCTATGACCCAGAATAAAGATAAATATCAATCAATCAGATGCTATAATGATCAAGAAGCAAATACAAAAATAAATCAGTTATTAAGTGAAGAAAAATTTACAAAAGTATTATCATTTCTTTATCCTGAAGAAAAAATTCCTGAAATTAGAGAGTTACTTAAGAATTTAAAAACGATTAAGGGTTTTCAGAAAGGAGTTATCCATCCATATTTATCGAAGATGGTGAAAAATACAACTGCTGGGCTTAGCTTCTCAGGATTAAAGCATCTTGATCCCAAGAAATCTTATCTTTTTATATCTAATCATAGAGATATTGTTCTGGATTCTGCATTTTTGAATCTCCTATTAATTGAGAATAAGTTTAATACAACAGAAATTGCAATTGGAAGTAATTTATTGATTTTTCCCTGGATTGAAATACTTGTTCGCTTGAACAAAAGCTTTTTAGTAAAAAGGAACCTACCTGTTAGAGAGATGTTAAAAGCCTCAAGAGAATTATCATCATACATTAATTATACCTTACAACAAAAAGGGAGTTCTATATGGATTGCTCAAAAAGAGGGACGAACAAAAAATGGTAATGATAGAACACAACCGGCTTTGCTGAAAATGCTGAATATGGATTCTGATAACTCAATTGTGAGATCGTTTAAGAAAATGAGGATCGTACCAGTTTCTATATCATACGAAATAGAACCCTGTGATAAAACAAAAACTGCCGAACAATATATAAAATTTAAAGAAGGTGTTTATAAAAAAGACCCTAAAGAGGATTTATCCAGTATGAGTGGTGGTTTGAACAATTTTAAAGGAAGGATCCATTATTCTTTTGGCAAACCTTTAAAAAGGAAATTAATTAAATTAAAGCGTATCCACAGCCGAAATGAACAGTTTAGTAAGTTGGGTAAAATAATTGATGATCAAATATATAAGGGCTATAAACTTTTTCCAGGGAATTATGCTGCCTATGATATTCTTTTTGATTCAGATAATTTTAAAGATAAATATAACGATTTTGAATTAGAAGAATTTACCAATAACATGAATAAACAGATTGAGGATATTGAAGGAGATAAAAAAATAATAAAAAAAATATTCCTTGGGATATATGCTAATCCTGTAATAAATAAATATTATTTGCGGCAAAAACCTATTTCATTTGTTTAACTACCAAAAATGTAATGACTACCCATAATTAGTGACTATAAGAAATCAATGTTTAGACTAATTATCCATAATATCCGTTATCGTCCGGTAAATTTGGCAGAAATGAAGCCTCAACTGCAAGTTGATCACAACGTTCATTTTCTTTAATGTTGGCATGTCCTTTTATCCAAATTAACTTCAGGTGATGTTTTGGATAAACTTTTAAAAACCTTTGCCATAAATCTGAATTTTTTTTACCCTTAAAAGCTTTTTTCACCCAGTTAAACACCCAGCCTTTCTCCACCGAATCAACTACATATTTTGAATCGGAATAAATGGTTACATTACTTCCGGTATTTTTCAACGCTTCTAAACCAATAATAACAGCCAGTAATTCCATCCGGTTATTTGTGGTAAGCTTAAATCCTCCCGAAAGCTCTTTTCTATGTTTCCCTGATATAAGTACTGTACCATAGCCACCCGGGCCAGGGTTTCCTCGTGCAGCACCATCTGTGTATATTATAATATTTTGCGGCATTTTATTTATATTAAAATATTTTCAACTATCTGAATTGTAGTGAAATATATAATTAGTATCTATATGTTTGAATGAAGAATATTATATCAACTGCAAAATCAATAAGCCGTTCTTCCAGATCATATTTTTTTCTCCCATTTAACTATGTTTTTCAGTTGTTCTTTTGTTCTATTATTCTATTGTTCTATTGTTCTATTGTTCTATTGTTCTATTATCAACACTTCGTTAAATTTTTGTTTCGCGCAAAGTCGCAAAGATTTGATTATTAATCTATTAATCTACGTTGCCGTCAATTCTTAATCGTTTGATATATAGGCGCTTATAGAAACTCACCGAACTATTGATTATTCTATTGTTCAAATGTTCTACTATTCTGATATCCCATTTTTATAGAGAACAATATAAACTTAAGGTGATCTCTAAAAATTCAAAATTCGAGGCTTTCTGATTTTTTTAGGCTCAATTTTACTTCTGTAAATGCGCTGTGCTGAGCTAGTCGAACAAGTGTCTTAAAAAATCAGAGTAACGAAGAAGTTGGGATATTTAGAGGTTGCCTTAAAACATTTTTTCTTACCTATTACTTGATCAAGAATCTATAAGCCCGGGAAAAAAATTCCCGACTGAAATAGCAAGGTTAGACATAAATAGCTTAATAGCAATTGCAAGTAAAATAATACCAAACATTTTCCTTAAAATCATTATGCCACTTTGCCCTAATAACCTTTCAATAATATGAGTTAACCTTAATACAGTGTATACAACTATCATGTTTAAAACCAATGCGATAGCAATGTCAATTAAAGCGTACTCAGCCCGCAGGGAAAGTAAAGTGGTCATAGAACCGGCACCAGCAATCAAGGGAAAAGCAAGCGGTACAATTGATGAACTTTCTGTAGCATTATCTTTAAAAAGGCTAATGCCCAAGACCATTTCCAATGCCAGAAAGAATAAGATAAATGCACCTGCAATGGCAAATGATGAAATATCTACGCCAAAAACCCCCAATAATCTTTCACCCACAAAAAGAAATAGAAGCATTATTACAAAGGCAACAATTGTTGCTTTTTCAGATTGAATCTTTCCGCCTTTCTCTTTTAAATCAAGAATAATTGGAATTGAACCGGTTATATCAATTACAGCAAATAATACCATAAATGATGAAAATACATTCATTAAATTAACTTCCATGTTTTTAGGTCTTTATTCACTATAAAACTTTAGCATTTCAGTAACCGCTTTTAAACAAACCGGACAAAACTCATTGGTTTGGGTTGTACGCATTTTGCAATCATGTCCCGGTCTGAAAATTTTCTTTTTAACATAACCTGCACCTTCAAATGCACCCACTTTATTTTTATATTCTTCAGTATCTGGAGTAGGTATTGGTGTATCTTTGTCAACCATATTTTTCCATTTGCTTTCGAAATCAACCAAATTAGTAATGTTCGCTTGCCAAGGCTCAACACTCATATCATAAAATTCTTCAGCATTATCCTGACCATAATGGTATTCATCAGCCAAAGCGGCAAATGCATGGCCAAATTCATGGGTAAATACCTGCTCAGAATCATCATGGTCACTGGTACAGAGGTTATAATAATTATATATTCCACCACCTCCATATTTATTAGAATTTACCAAAATATAAATCTGATCATAAGGTGTGTATGCTGCTAAGTCCCTTATTTGTTTCACATCACGTGTAGTTAAATATCGCTCACTGTCAAAAGTATAAAAATGTGTATTTAAAACCGTATTTTTCCATACACCATCACCTGGAATATCAGTGCCCGATTCCTCTGAAGGAGCATTTACCATCCAGAAATTAATCTTATTCCTATTTTCTTTAAACGGTGTTACTTTAAAAAAATAAGTAATAAAACGTCCAACATCTTTTTTAAACTTTACCATCTCCTGTGTGGTATATCCCTCGGGTAAAACAACAATGTCTAAACTAGTTGCCGGTTCACCTGAACCATAAAATTTTTCAACGGTATATTTATCCGTTTTATCTTTTACAATAAAATAGTCGTTAGGGTTAACCTGATATTCAAAAACGGTGTAAAAAATATTTTTACGATCCCTGTTCTGTAATTTTAAAATTACCTTATGTTTTGGAAAAGGCATTACAACCGATTCATAATAACTCCTTGAAACTTTTTTAGCTTCCTCTGTATCAACCCATTCATGGAAAAGGGATGAATATCCCCGGGAATAAATTAGTTTAGTCCCAGTTGAATCATACAACATTAATCTATAGTCACCAAAATTGAATGTATCAAGCAGGTTTACTTTTGACCCGCCCCAAAATGGTTCTTCTTTAATTTGTTCAAAATAAACAAAGGAAGTATCTGAATTTCCTGCCCTTGTATAATCAAAACGCAAGGTTCTGGATAAAAAATAATCATCAAAATTAATTTGAGCAGATAACTGAACAGAAATAAATAACAAAAAAATAATAAGCAATTTCTTCATAAATTTTATCATTTAAAATAAGTTACTTAAAACATAAGTGTATTTGAAATATTCCTTTAATCAATAATCTCAAAACCGGTATACGGAACCAAAACTTCAGGAATTTTTATACCGTTTTCAGTTTGGTTATTTTCCAGAAGCGCAGCAACAATTCTAGGCAAGGCTAAAGCACTACCATTTAAAGTGTGTGCCAATTTTGTTTTTTTCTCACCTTTTTCTTTAAAGCGAAGTTTTAAACGGTTTGCCTGATAGTCCACGAAATTAGATACAGAACTAACTTCCAGCCACTTTTCCTGTGCTGCTGAGTAAACTTCGAAATCATAGGTCAAAGCAGAAGTGAAACTTAAATCGCCTCCACATAATCTTAAAATTCGGTAAGGCAAATTCAAACTTTGCACAATAGACTCAACATAATTTACCATCTCATCTAAAGCTTTATATGATTCATTAGGGTGGCGAACCTGAACAATTTCTACTTTATCAAACTGGTGAAGCCTGTTCAACCCTCGAACATCTTTACCATATGAACCAGCTTCGCGCCTGAAACAAGGTGTATAAGCTACTTTTTTTACGGGAAAATCATTCTCATTTAGAATAACATCCCTGAAAATATTGGTTACCGGAACTTCTGCCGTGGGTATTAAATAAAAATTGTCCATAGTTGCATGATACATCTGTCCCTCTTTATCAGGCAGTTGACCTGTACCAAAGCCTGAATCTTCATTAACCAATAGAGGTGGAATTACTTCGTGATAACCATTTTCTGTTGCGTTATCAAGAAAATAACTAATTAATGCTCTTTGTAGTTTTGCTCCTTTTCCTTTATAAACAGGAAAACCAGCCCCTGTTATTTTATTCCCAAGTTCAAAATCAATTAAATCATACTTTTTAGCCAGTTCCCAATGCGGTAAATTTACTTTTAATTCAGGAAAAATACCTCCTTCCTTAATAGTTACGTTATCTTCTTCACTTTTACCTGCTGGAACCAATTCGTGCGGGATATTTGGTAGTTGAACAATAAGTTCATTTAACTCAGTTTCAAGCTTATTTAACTTGTCACTCAACTCCCTGGATTCAACTTTTAAGCTGCCAGTTTTTTCTTTTGCCTTATTAGCTTCTTCAACTTTTCCTTCTTTAAAAAGCATTCCTATTTGTTTGGAAATACTGTTTGATTCAGCCAGGCAATTATCTAATTTATTTTGAGTTTCCTTTCGTAAATCATCAATCTGAATAATCTTATCGACAACTGGTTGGGCATCAAAATTTTTAATCTTCAATTGATTAACAACCATTTCTGCTTCTTCTCTCAAAAGTTTTATTGTAAGCATAATCTATCTATTTAAATGGGATGTTGTATAAAAAAAAATCTCCACAAAACTAGCACTAAAAAGTGATAATTAAGGGAGATTTTTAAAAGTTTTTGTATTTCGCTATTTGCTTTCTTCCGCAGGCAAAACAGAAACCATCGATTTATTGTTTCTGCTCTTTCTAAACTCAACAAAGCCATCAATTAATGCAAACAAAGTATGGTCTTTACCCATTCCAACGTTTTCATTTGCAAAATGTTTGGTTCCTCTTTGTCTTACAAGAATATTTCCCGCTTTAGCAAATTGTCCACCATAAATTTTCACTCCAAGTCGTTTACTTTCGGATTCTCTACCGTTTCTTGAACTACCGGCTCCTTTCTTATGTGCCATATCTTAAATTTTTATCGGTTCTAACTAAATTAACAAAATTACAAAGAAATTGCTTCAATTTCAATTTGTGTAAAATCCTGACGATGTCCGGTTTGCTTTTGATAACCTTTTCTTCTTTTCTTTTTAAAGACTTTTACTTTATCACCCCTTACATCATCTTTAATTACTTTGGCAGTGATTTTTGCACCTTTTACATTAGGTTTGCCAATTTTCACCTTTCCATTATCATCAACCAATAGTACATTCTCAAATTCTACTGATTCGCCTTCTTTTTGCTCCAAACGATGAACAAAAATCTTTTGGTCTTTTTCAACTTTAAACTGTTGCCCTGCTATTTCTACAATTGCGTACATAATAAATATATTAGTTTCAGAGGCGGTAATTTACTATCTTTATGATTCTAAATAAATTATCGCTTAATAGCCTCCTGAATTCATTTTGGACTGCAAAAGTAGAAAAATATATTTCTTCTGCAAAAGAATTATATGCATTCTCAAATTTTATTAACAAAACTGTATAAATATCCTTGAACAAATTGTAGAATAATTAAAAATAACCCAACAATTTTATTATTTTTGTTTCACTGATAAACCTATTTACTGAATGAAAAAAGTCAGACTTAATATAGAAAGTCTTGTATACAGCCAAACACAATCTGGTGCATATGTACTGGTATTGATAGAAGAAAATGGTAGTCGGAAACTCCCTATTGTTATTGGCTCTGCTGAAGCCCAGGCAATTGCCATAGCCCTTGAAGGAATGAGCCCTCCTCGCCCTTTAACACATGACCTATTTGTAAATTTTTCATCTGCATTTAACATTAATCTTGATGAAGTACTAATTACAAAACTGGAAGAAGGTATTTTTTATTCTGAATTAATTTGTGACAGTTTGGCGAACAGAGTAAAAATTGATTCACGTACTTCAGATGCAGTAGCCCTTGCCATAAGATTTAAATGCCCAATTTATGCAGATGAAGAGGTTTTAAAACATGCAGGTATTTCATCTACAGCCTATAGCAGTGCGGACATTGCAGTTGAAGAAGAAACCGTTTCAGAAGAAAGAGATAATGAACTGGATTCCAAGTCTCTTGAGGATCTGAAAAAATTACTGACTGAAGCCATAAATAATGAAGAATATGAATATGCTTCAAAAATAAGGGATGAAATAAATAAAAGGGAATAATTTTTCTAATTCCGACTTTTCAATTATTTTAGCCCATCATTTTACCTAAGATAACCACTAAAAATCATAATTTATTTGTAAGCTTACCGATTTACGGCATAAGTTATATGTTTCTTAAACTAAGTTCTATATTACTCAAAATAGTAGGTTTAAATGCTTTTATTTAATTATTATTCCAAAAATATCTGTTTATGAAAAAATTATCCTTTGCCAAATACTTCTTTAGCCTAATTCTTTTTATTTCTTTTTTTAAGTTAAGTGCTCAAAATCCAAATGATACAACAAAGTTAATAACTACAGAATGGCAACCCTTTTCTATTACAAATGAAAATGGTGAAACATTCAAAACTATTGATGGTAAGGATTATTTAAAGATTAATAAAGAAAATACTTTTGAATACGAGCTAAAAAAAGAACAAATAAAAGCTTCCGGAAACTGGGAACTCAAGAATGGGAAATTATACTTCTATTATAAGCCAATAATAAGCCAAAGTGAAATCGATACACTAACAGATCAAGAAGTTGATAGTACACAACAAGTCCAACAAGTACGAGTTTATACTATAACCAAATGCACAAATGATACTTTAATATTTGTAGAAAATGGCATTACATTTTCGTATCATAAAAAAGATGATGTTATAGTAAAAAAAGTAGTTTCATTAAAGTCTGCCGGATTTAGTATGACCAGCCTTTTCAGGGGCATGTTGGGTATGTTGGTATTAATATTTATTGCATGGATATTTAGTGCCAATAGAAGTGCCATTTCGTGGAAAGTTGTTTTAATAGGACTGGCTGTACAACTAATATTAGCCTTTGGGGTTCTAGCTGTTCCCCCCGTACAGGCATTTTTTGAGTTTGTTGGTAAAATATTTGTTTTAATTCTTGATTTTACGATGGCAGGAACTGAATTCCTTTTTAAATCCTTTATTACTCAAAAAATAGAGTCTTCCTTAGTTAATTTTGCTATAACAATCTTACCAACCATTATCTTCTTTTCTGCTTTAACAAGTGTTCTTTTTTACTATGGGATCATTCAAAAAGTAGTTTACGGTATGGCTTGGGTAATGACAAGAATTTTAAGACTATCTGGAGCAGAAAGCCTTTCCGTAGCAGGAAATATCTTTTTAGGGCAAACCGAATCGCCATTAATGATTAAGGCCTATCTTGAAAAGATGAATAAATCAGAAATATTGCTGGTTATGGCAGGTGGAATGGCTACGCTTGCCGGTGGTGTACTGGCAGTTTACATTGGTTTTTTAGGTGGTTCAGATCCAGTTCAAAGACTCATATTTGCCAAACATCTTTTGGCTGCATCCGTAATGGCTGCACCAGGGGTGGTGGTTATTTCCAAAATATTATTCCCACAAACTGAAAAAATTGATAAGGATGTAAAAATTACAAGTGATAAAATAGGAAAGAATGTATTAGATGCCATTTCAAATGGAACAAGCGAAGGTTTAAGGTTGGCCGTGAATGTAGCAGCCATGCTACTGGTGTTTATTTCTTTTATCGCTTTATTTAATTATGTTTTCTTTAAAATTGGTGATTGGACATCACTTAACGGGGTGATTGCTGAATTTACCAATGGGCAATACAATGAACTTTCCCTGCAATTTATTTTAGGCTATACTTTTGCCCCACTTATGTGGTTGCTGGGTGTGGCAAGTGAAGATATTACACTGGTTGGCAGGGTGCTTGGTGAAAAAATAATTATGACCGAATTCATTGGTTATGTGAGCCTGGGCGATTTAAAATCAGCAGGTGCATTTGCTGAACAAAAATCAATTATTATGGCAACATATATGTTATGCGGATTTGCTAATTTTGCCTCAATTGGGATTCAAATCGGTGGAATTGGATCGCTTGCACCAGGAAAAAGGGTTCTTCTTTCTCAATTTGGTATGCGGGCTTTATTAGCAGGAACTTTAGCTTCACTAATGTCTGCAACTATTGTAGGGATGATTTTGGGTTAGAAGTATTTAAATTTTGAAATTAGATTTTACGATTTACATGTTAATGTTGTTTAAATTATAGATTTTATTATTGACGATTAACAAATTGGCAAACATTCGGTTGACGATTGAATAAAAATTTAGAATGCAAGACACTTATAAACACAAAGGACAAAGAAAAAAACTTACTGAAGAGCTAAAAGAACAAGGGATTGATGATGAAAAGGTGTTGGCTGCCATTTTAAAAATACCACGCCATTTTTTTATGGATATTGGGTTTGATAAAATGGCATATCATAATAAAGCTTTTCCAATTGGTGCAGGGCAAACAATCTCACAACCTTATACAGTAGCTTTTCAAACACAGTTATTGAATATTAATAAAGGTGATAAAGTCCTTGAAATTGGAACCGGTTCCGGTTATCAAACTGCGGTACTTATTGAAATGGGTGCCAGGGTATACTCTATTGAAAGGCAAAAAGAACTTTTTCAGAATTCGAGGATATTTTTAGCTTCTTTAGGTTACGAAGCACAGTTTTTTTATGGAGATGGTTATAAAGGAAAACCAACATACGGCCCTTTTGATAAAATAATTGTTACAGCTGGTGCACCTTATATTCCTGAAGATTTAAAAGAACAGCTCAAAGTAGGCGGTATCATGGTAATACCTGTAGGAGATTCTGAAGAACAAATTATGTATTTTATTAAAAAAATTTCAAAATCAGAATATAAAGAAACTGAATTAGGCAACTTTATGTTTGTGCCTATGCTTGAGGGAAAAGCAAATACTTAAATTGCTATATTGTTTAAAGAGTTCATATGATAATATAGCAATAAAACAGTATAACAATTTAACAATAGATTAATATGATTAAAATTAAAACATTTATTTTCAACCCGTTTCAGGAAAATACCTATTTGCTGTATGATGAAACAAACAATGCAGTTATTATTGACCCAGGATGTTACACGAATGAAGAAGAAGATACTTTATTGAGCTTTATTAAAGAAAACAATATTAGTTTGAAAAGAATTTTAAATACACATTCGCATATTGATCATATTTTGGGAAACAAGTTCATTTCTGAACAATTTCAACTTCCAATTGAATCACATCAAGCTGATGAGTTTTTGATTAAAAATGCTAAAGAACAAGCTGTTGTATTTGGTATGCAAATGGATAAACCTCCTTTGCCCGGTAATTATCTGGATGAAGGTATGCAGATTCGATTTGGGGATTCGGTATTGGATATTGTCCATGCACCCGGCCACTCACCAGGTAGTTTAGTATACTACAGTAAGAAAGAAAAATTCATGATTGTTGGTGATGTTCTGTTCAACCAAAGTATTGGTAGAACTGACTTACCCGGAGGTAGTTATGATATACTATTAAACAGCATTACCCATAAACTTTTCCCTTTAGGTGATGATATGAAAGTATACTCAGGACATGGACCTACCACCACAATTAGTCAGGAACGGACTTCAAATCCATTTTTGAGCTAATGAATTCAAAGCTATTTATTAAAAATAATAATACCCAAAATTCCAATTGCTATACCAACTCCAGATCCTATAATTGCATTATTTATTCGTTTATGATTTGCTACTCGGGTATAGCCTTCCACATAATAATTGTTACTTTTTAAATTTTCAGGAATATCTAACTTATTTTTTTTCACTTTTACGATACCCACTCCACCACTATACAGCGCAGGAAAAATAGGAACCAAGAGTGAATTTAAGCCGATTACTGAAACGGCCACCGCTGAACCACCACCAACCACAAAACCGCCAGTTGTAACCCAAGGGGTTTTATAATTTGTTCTTGCATCATAGGCTCCATTTACAAAATCGCGCATTTGATTTATCGTAAAAGTTTCGTTATCCGTACTATCAGGTATATAAAAAATAGTTTCTTCTCCATTCTTTTTCTTAACAGAAAAAACATCTTGCAGGTTAGCTGACCTTATTTTACCTTTCTTGTTTTTATATGCAAGGAACAAGCTATCACCAACTTTAAATTCTCCAATCTCAATTTTTTTACCGGTAACTAACAACAGGGTGTTTTGAGCCTTACTTTCAACAAAACTCAAAGTAATCGCTAATAAAGCAAAATAATATATTAACTTCCTCATAAAATAATAGTTTCCATTAATTATTTATATTCTTAATCAAAAGTACAGTGTTTTTACGAAAATAAACAAATAAATTATATAAAGCACAATTATTGAAAAACATGTTTTATAAAACTAACAGTATTTTTTTTTTATTTTTTGCACAAAATCATTATTCTTCTTTATAGTTTTACAATTTGTTATTTTAATAGAATCCAATTTATTTCCATAGTATTTAATAAAATATATAACTATAATGGCAACTGAAAAATTTATTTACCGCCACAATGGCCCAAGAAATGAGGAAATACCTTTTATGTTGGAAAAAATAGGTGTTTCTTCAGTTGAAGAACTTATTAACCAAACAGTTCCTTCATCAATCAGGTTAAAAGAACCCTTAAAAATATCATCTGCATTAACGGAACGTCAATATTACAGGCGGATTCATGATATAGCTGCTAAAAATAAGGTTTTTGAAACCTATATTGGTATGGGCTATTACGATACCATTACCCCGGCAGTAATTCACAGGAATATTCTGGAAAACCCATCTTGGTATACATCATATACACCCTATCAGGCAGAAATTTCGCAAGGTCGATTAGAAGCTTTGCTAAATTTTCAAACTATGATTACGGATTTAACGGCCATGGAACTGGCAAATGCTTCATTGCTTGATGAAGCAACGGCTGCAGCTGAAGCCATGATTATGATGTTTAACCTAAGATCAAGGGCTGATGCAAAAGCTGGTAAAAATGTTCTGTTTGTTGATGAAAATATTTTCCCACAAACTTTTGAAGTGATTAAGACGCGTTCAGTTCCTTTAAATATTGAGGTACAAACTGGTAATTTTAAAGAATGTCAGTTAGATGAAAATACTTTTGGTTGCATAATCCAATATCCTGCTGCTGATGGTTCAATTGAAGATTATAAAGATCTTGTAGAATGCGCCCATGAAAAAGGAAGTCTGGTTGCTGTAGCTGCAGATTTAATGAGTCTTGCCTTATTAACACCTCCGGGTGAATGGGATGCTGATATTGTTTTTGGCAGCAGCCAGCGATTTGGTGTACCCATGGGTTATGGAGGTCCACACGCAGCATTTTTTGCCACTCGTGAAAAATACAAAAGAACTATTCCCGGACGTATTATTGGAATTACCAAAGACCGGCAGGATAATATCGCCTTACGAATGGCCCTACAAACCCGGGAACAACATATAAAGAGAGAAAGGGCAACTTCAAACATCTGTACTGCCCAGGCCCTGTTAGCTACAATGGCAGGAATGTACGCTGTTTATCATGGTGCAGAAGGCATAAAAAGGATCGCCTTAAATATTCATGGTATAGCAGGAACTCTGGCTGAAGAGTTAAAAAAACTAGGATACACTATAACCATAGAAAATTTCTTTGATACCTTAAAAATCATACTTCCTGATGGAGTTTCAAAGTTTGAAATTGAACAGCAGGCTTTGTCAGTAGGAATTAATTTCAGGTATATCTCTGAAAAAGAGGTTGGCATTAGCATTGATGAGACTACTCATATTCAAAATATTAATGACATCCTTAATATATTTGCCAATGCAAATAACAAAACGGCAACCAAAATACCTAATTGTGAAATAAAAGTATATTTTGATAAAAAATTTGAACGCACAAGTGAATATCTTACACTTGATATATATAAAAAGTACCGCTCTGAAACAGAGATGATGCGTTACATAAAAATGCTTGAACGTAAAGATATTTCGCTGACGCATTCCATGATCCCTTTAGGCTCATGTACAATGAAGCTTAATTCTTCAACCTCAATGTTGCCTTTAAGTTGGATTGAATTTGGTGGTATTCATCCTTTTGTACCTGTAGACCAGGCATCCGGATATCATGAACTTTTTAAAGAGCTGAGTGAAGATTTATCAGAAATTACTGGTTTTGCCGATATTTCTTTGCAACCTAATTCAGGTGCTGCAGGTGAATACGCCGGGTTAATGGTGATCAGGGAATACCATAAAGAAAATGGTGAGGAACACAGAAATATAGTACTAATACCATCATCAGCACATGGAACTAACCCTGCCAGCGGTGTAATGGCCGGTATGAAAGTAGTGGTGGTTGATTGTGATGAAAACGGGAATATCAATGTAGATGATTTACGAAAGAAAGCAGAAGAACATAAAGAAATGCTCTCAGCTTTTATGGTGACTTATCCATCTACTCATGGCGTATTTGAAGAAGCCATAATGGAAATGTGTGAAATAATCCATCAAAATGGTGGCCAGGTATATATGGATGGTGCCAACATGAATGCACAGGTGGGTTTAACTAACCCTGCTATTATTGGTGCGGATGTATGTCACCTGAACCTTCATAAAACCTTTGGGATACCTCATGGTGGTGGTGGTCCCGGCGTTGGCCCTATTGGTGTTGCTAAACATTTAGTTCCTTATTTACCAGGCCACCCAATAATTGAATCAGGTGGTAAAAAAGCGATTCCTGCTATTGCAGCTGCACCATGGGGAAGTGCAAGTGTACTGACTATTACCCATGCATATATAAAAATGTTGGGGGCCGAAGGAATGACAGATGTTACAAAAATAGCTATCCTCAATGCCAATTATCTGGCGGCTACATTAAAGAAATATTATGGCATACTTTATACCGGAACAAATGACCGCGTTGCACATGAAATGATTATTGAATGCCGTAATTTTAAACAGGAAGCAGATATTACCGAAGCAGACATTGCTAAGAGACTGATGGATTATGGATTTCATGCCCCTACCCTATCGTTTCCGGTACATGGGACTTTAATGGTTGAGCCTACTGAAAGTGAATCGTTACAAGAGTTGAACCGCTTTATTGAAGCTATGACAGCAATATATAAAGAAATTCAGGAAATTAAAGAAGGGCAAGCTGATAAAGTGGATAATGTGTTAAAAAATGCACCTCATACAGCCACCCATGTTAGTGGAGACGATTGGCCACATTCTTATGCACGTAGCAAAGCGGCTTATCCTCTTAAGTGGATTGAAGATAATAAATTTTGGCCGGCAAGTGCAAGGGTTGATGATGCCTTTGGTGACCGTAACCTTTGTTGCACATGCGCCCCCATTGATGATTACAGGAAAAGTTTGTTTGAATTTGATGAGATATCAGAATAATTAATTATTTAATTTTAATAATATGAAAAGCTCAAGGGATTAGTTTCCTTTGAGCTTTTTTTTTGATTAAAATACTAAAATAAGAGATGCTGATTTAATACTCAATTGATCAAAAACAAGCTCCTTAACATACTTCTTCATGATAATTGTCATACCTCATCAATGATCATTACGATATTTTTATACCAACTCTATTATTAATTTAAAATATCAAATAGTGGAAAATCAAAATGACAATTACAACATCAGTTTCTTTAAACCAACAACTGAGCTTGCAAAAATTAATCGAAACCTGACTATAAAACTGCTTATTATTTGGGTAGTTGCAATATTCGGATTTCACTTTTTGCTGAAAATAATCGAAACCCCGACTCCGGAACCTGCTTATATTGCTTATAAAGAAGTTTGGGATAATGTTAAATCCGGAAATGCATCCGTTGAAGAAAAGCAGGTATTTTTAAAATCTGCATTATCGGTTTTAGGAAAATTATTAATTCAGGCTGATGATAGAATGATTCTGGATAAAGCGGTTAGTCCCCTTGCATACCAATTAGTTCCTGAGCAAACAAAAGAAAGCTTTTTTAATCAGGTAACCGAATTCAACAAACTTAAAAATGAAATAACCAGCCTTTCTGATGAAAAATATGTTGCATTAAAAGGTGAACTCATTGATAAATCAGCCTCATTGTTAGGCCTTAATATATATTCACTTGAAGCAAAACTAATGCCCTTTGAATTGATTTCCACAGACATGAAAAGTCTCGACACTAAAAACAATGAATTGGTAGAAGGTGTTATGTCAAAATATTTGATTCATAATCAATCATTCCTAACTGACTTTAAATTTTTGGGCTTTCCATTCCACTATTTTTATACTGCGGTATTTTTATTAATCCTTTTTGTCGGATTATGCTGGTTTTATTGCTATAGGACAGATAAGATTCACAAAGAACTAGGAATTGAAGCATAAATTTAACCACCCTTATTGAACACTATAAAAATATACAAATGAAAAAAATACTATTAACAAGTATACTTTTGTCACCTGCATTAGTTTTTGCAAATTCGGCAACACAATTAGAGGGTAGCTTTAAAGTTGGCCCGGCAATTATTTTAATTACCATATTAGTATTATTTGTTCTGGTAGGAATACTTTTTAGAGCAAAAGACACAACTGACTTTTACGCAGCCGGACGAGGCATATCAAGAGTTGGCTCAGGTATGGCTATTGCATCAAACTGGATGAGTGCTGCATCATTTCTGGGAATGGCAGCTCTTATGTATGGTTATGGTTATCACGGCTTAGCTTACGTAATTGGCTGGACTGGTGGATATGTATTGCTATTAATTCTAATGGCAGGACAAATCAGAAAATATGGTAAATATACTGCTGCCGATTTTATTGGCGACCGCTATTACTCACAAAGCCTCAGGTTAGTTGGTGCTATTGTTGCTATTTTTATTTCAATAGCTTATTGCGTGGGTCAATTTGGTGGTATTGGTTTGATGTTTAAATGGATATTAGGGATTGATTATTGGTTGGCAGTAATTATTGGCGGTACGGTTGTTTTAACTTACACCCTTATTTCAGGTATGTTAGGTGTGACCAAAAATATGCAGATTCAATATATCATCATTATAATATCTTTCATAATTCCCTTATTTTTACTCACCTATAAATTTGATTATTTCTGGTTATTACCACAAATTGGCTATGGTGCTGTTGTATCAGATATTGTAACCGGTATTCCAGCCCCAGAAATACAAAATATGGTAAATTCCTTTGGACATGATTTTGCTATTACACCAAGTCCTGAATATGCAATGCCTTGGGATCCTGCTTCAGGACAAACATTTTTCCAGTTTATGGCCATTGCATTTTCTTTAATGATAGGCACGGCAGGTTTACCACACGTTATTCAACGTTTTTATGTAGTTCCAAAATCAAGTGATGCACGTTGGTCAGTTGTTTGGGGTCTGTTTTTCATTTGTATTCTTTACTGGAGTGCACCTGTTTATTCAGCCTTAGGTGAAATTCTTTCTGCAAACAAAGAAGTTGGAAAATTAGCAAAAGATGCTATTGTAGTTTATACTGCCCAACTTGGAGATATTAACCCTCTAATTGTCGGATTTTTAGCTGCCGGTGGTGTTTCAGCTGCATTCTCGACGGTTTCAGGGCTTCTCGTAGCTGGGGCTTCTGCATTTTCACATGACATTTATGTTAAAGTATTAAGACCTGACAGCACACCAAAGCAACAACTTGCAATGGCCCGTTATGGAACAATCCTAATGGCCGTTATCGTTTCAATGATTGCTCTTTTAGAACTTGCTTTAATTGGACAATTAGTTGCCATTGCTTTCTCTTTAGCAGGATGTACAATATTCCCACTTTTCTTACTCGGTATTTGGTGGAGTGGTTCAAATAGAGCAGGTGCAAAGGCCGGACTTATTGCTGGTGGGACCGTTTCACTTATTGCGTTGGTATATTTTGTTGCCGGAAAACAAGGTGTTGCATTGCCTGCCCACGAATTTGTTTCTTACTGGCTTGGTGCCTGGTACTTTGCCTGGATTGGTGCACCCTTAGCGATTATTACCAATATAATAGTTTCAAGAATGACCAAAGGAACACCTGTTGAAATCAAGAAATTCCTGGTTGAAAAAGTGCATAGTTAAGATGAAAGACTCAAATATTCTAAGTATGAATAAAGGAACAATAACAGTCATTTTAATAATGACTGTTATTGTATCTATTGGTATTACAATTGCAAATTCATATTACGGCGACATTAATAATGCTGAAGACCCAAGAGTTATTGAAGCAAAATATCAGTACAAAGCATACAACGAATTTGTCGCAAAAAATGACTACAAATCTGTTTTTGCCACTCTTGATACAATTGAAAATATATATTTACAGTTTCCTGATTACCAAAACTCTTATGAAACTGGTGTTGTTTATAATAATAAAGCTGCCGTTTGGTTAAGTTCTGCCTTACGCAAATCATCTGATGAACAAGAAAATCAATCTGAACTTGATAGTGCAAAAAAATATATAGATAAAAGTATCATAGTTTATGAAAATTGGCTCAAAGATTTTGAAAATCTTTCAAAAGAAGATATTTTAATAAAAGTTAAATCTTATTATGAAAACCTTAATAAAACTATTCTGAAAAAAGATATAGATAAGGTTATAGAAAAAAGGGTAGATGATATTTTAACTGCACAAAAAGAAACAATTAAAAGGCTTTCTGTTTCATATACCAACCGTGGGATAATCCAAAGGCACAAATCAGAATATGATAATGCAATGATTAGCTATAAAAAAGCATTGGAATTATGGGAAGGCAACAGAAATGCAAAAAACAACATAAACATTTTACTTGGCAGACCCATTGAAGAGGCCACTGTAATTGAAAAACTCTTTCCTGAGGAAAAAGATTAAATAGAAAGTAGTTATCTATAAACATATTAACTTACTATCATAAAAATAAACTGATATGCAAAAATCGATATTATTAGTACTAATTATGGTATTCCCATTCATAAGTTTCTCACAAGAAGAAAAAAAGAAAGAAAGCAAATTTAAACTATATTTTTCCGGATTCGTGAAAAATGATTTCTTTTGGGATTCCCGAAAAACGGTAGCCGCACGCGAAGGGCATTTTTTGCTATGGCCATCACCGGTTAAGGAAGACCCGGATGGAAATGATATTAATTCCAAAGCTAATTTTAATTTTCTTGCCATTCAAACAAGGTTATCATTAGGAATAAGTGGCCCGGATGCATTCGGGGCAAAGATTTCAGGTAAAATAGAAGGTGACTTTTTTGCACAGGCAAATGACAACATAAATCTTTTAAGGTTAAGACATGCTTATGTGAAAATGAACTGGACAAATACAGAATTACTAATGGGTCAATATTGGATCCCCATGTTCATTACCGATTGTTTCCCCGGAACAGTTTCATTTAATACCGGAACGCCTATCCAGCCTTTCGGCAGAAATCCGCAAATTAGGTTAACACAAAAATTTGGGAACATAAAAGCGATTGCAATAGCTTCTTCACAAAGAGATTACACTAACAGAGGAGCATCCGGGGTAACCGGTGAATATTTGAGAAATGCTGCAATACCTGAATTAAGTGCACAACTACACTTTGCAAAAGAAAAAGCTTTAGTGACAGGTGTCGGTGTTAGCTACAAACAAATTGTTCCGCAAATTGAAACAGACCAAGGGTACGCAACCAGTGAATCTGTAAGTAGTTTTAATGGAATTGCATTTTTAAAAGTTAAGACTTCTGCCTTAACTTTTAAATTAGAAGGAGTTTACGGACAAAATATCCCTGATGTATTAAGTATTAGCGGTTTTGCAATTACCGATTCAACAGACGCAACAAGAGGATATGTAAAGTATTCGCCTTTATCAACTATGTCAGTCTGGTCAGAGATTCATACTAACGGTAAAAAATTTCAAGCTGGAATTTTCGGTGGATATACAAAAAATCTTGGTTCTGCTAATGATGTGGTTGGTCCAATTTACGGACTGGGAACAAATATTGAAAGCTTGTACAGAATATCACCCCGCATTATGTTTAATTCAGGAAAAGTAAGGTTTGCAGTAGAAGGTGAATACACCGTTGCTAATTATGGAAGTACAAGAGATGCAAAAGGCATACCCACTGATTTAACAGCTGCTAATAATATAAGAATGCTTTTTGCTGTTTACTATTTCTTTAAAAAATAGTTTTGAATACAATTATCATATTCTAAGCCCATGGGATTTACTCCCTATGGGCTTTTTTATTTATACCCAAATTGAGCGATTCTCGCTCACGCCCTCAAAAAAATTACCTTTTATATCCTTTTACAATTATCAGAAAATTAGAAATTAAATTGGTATTACAATATCACCCGCAATTTTTCTACATTTGTTAAACTGAAAATCAGTAATATTTACATATATATAGATTTGTAACCAGACTTAAGCATTTAATATAAAAAAATAATGAAGCAATTATTATTACTACTCACCGTATTATTTGGCATAGAATTACATGCCCAGTCAGATTTAGCCTTCTATTTTCCAAATACATCCTTTAATCCGGATATTCAAACGCCGGAAGAATTCACAGGGCATAAATATGGTGAATGGCATCTGGAACACACACAAATTGTTAGTTATTTAAAATACCTGGACGAAAAATCAAATCGGATAACACTGGAAACCTATGGTTACAGCTATGAAAAAAGACCTATTTTACTACTTAATATAAGCTCAGAAACAAATCAAAAAAACATAGAAACCCTTAAAAAAGAGCATCAGCAATTAAGCCAACCCAAAAAGTCAAAAAACCTGGATTTAAATAATATGCCAATTGTAGTTTGGATGGGATACAGCGTGCACGGAAATGAACCTAGTGGAGGAAATTCTGCGGTATTAATTGCTTACTATTTCGCTGCGGCACAAGATGAATTAGTTGAAGAAATTTTAAAAAATACCATAGTTCTGCTTGATCCCGTTATTAACCCTGATGGATTTTCAAGGGCAGCCCACTGGTCAAACAGCAATACTCATTACACTCAGAATACAGATATCAGTGACCGTCAATGGACTGAAGGATGGCCAGCAGGACGTACTAATCATTATTGGTTTGATTTGAATAGAGACTGGTTACCCTTACAACATCCTGAAAGTCAGGGAAGAATTAAGAAATTTCACGAGTGGAAACCAAATATTGTTACCGATCATCATGAGATGGGGGTAAATGCCACTTTCTTTTTTCAACCCGGAGTGCCAGCCAGAAATAACCACTTAACCCCAAAAGAAAATTTCGAACTGACAAAAAAAATTGGATCATATCATGCAAAAGCACTGGACAAAATTGGGACTTATTATTTTAGTGAAGAAACATTCGATGATTTTAACTATGGTAAAGGCTCATCTTACCCTGATGCTAATGGGAGTATTGGAATTTTATTTGAGCAAGCCCGCCTAATGGGGCAAATTGCCCGTACCGATAACGGAATTCTTCGTTTCATGGATGGGATTAAGAATCAAACCACGGTTACATTCTCAACTTTAAAAGCTGCCCGGGAAAATCGGATTGAGATTCTGAATTACCAACGAAATTTTTACAAAAGAACTGCCCAACTCGCCAAATCAGACCCAATAAAAGCATATGTTTTTGGAGAAAAGCATGATACCTATAAAAACAAGCAGTTTATTAAAATGCTTATGGCTCATAAAATTGAAATATGTACGCTGAAAAAGGATATCAAAATAAAGGACAAAACAATAAAAAAGGAAAATGGCTATTTAGTTAGCTTAAATCAAAATCAATACCGGTTAATAAAAAGCATTTTTGAACAAAATACTGCATTCCAGGATAGTTTATTTTATGATATTTCAGCCTGGACATTCCCATTGGCCTTTGATCTTGATTTTAAACCCCTACAGTCTATAAAAGAAATATCTGAATATAAGGGAAATGCAGTAACTAAAACTCCACAGCAACAAGGACAGTTTGTAGACACAGAAAGTGCTGTTGCCTATATAATCAGGTGGGATAATTACCTTGCACCGAAACTGGCATATAAATTACTTGACAAAGGTTTAAGAGTAAAAGCCGCATTGCTGCCATTTGATGCTCTTGTAAATAATAAATCAAAAAAGTTTTCATATGGATCTATTATGATACCAACTCAGAATCAAAAAAAATCTGTAGCTGAAATAAAAACCTTGTTAAAACAACTAGCTAAAGAAAACGGAGTTAATATCTATGGTATCAGTACAAGTTACACCAGTCAGGGGATTGATATGGGCAGCAGATGGTTCCAGAATGTAAAGAAGCCCAAAGTGCTTATGTTAACAGGAAACGGTATCCGCAGTAGTTGCGCGGGTGAAATATGGCATTTATTCGATCAGCGATTTGATATTCCCATAACAATGGTAGATCAAAACCGCCTGGGAAGAGTTAATTTACAGAATTACAATGTGCTCATGGTTCCAAATGGTCGAATAAATATAAATAAGGCAAATACAGACAAAATCAAAAGCTGGATACAAAACGGGGGAACGCTGATTGCGCTAAAAGCTGCAAATAAATGGTTAAAAAGTGCTGAAATTATTGATTATAAAATAAAAGAAAAAGACCCTATTGATGATTTTGCCACACATTACGATCAGGTAAGAAACAAAAATGGCGCACAGCACATTGGCGGATCTATTTTTTCAGCCTTTGTTGATCATACCCACCCAATTGGCTGGGGATACAATAATTCTGAATTGGCAGTGTTTAAAAATGATACCCAATTGGTTGAGCGAAATTCAAACCTATCAAAAACTCCGGTATTCTTAACAGAAAACTCCCTACTGGCAGGATATATTTCAGCAGATAAAAAATCTGAAATTGATAGTACCGCTTGCATCCTGATAAACAAAAAGGGAAAAGGCAAAATCGTATCCTTCTTTATTGATCCAAATTACCGGGCATTTTGGTATGGAACCAACCGCTTATTTATGAATGCGGTATTTTTTGGAAATTTGATGGAAGTGTATTAAAGCTGCTAGTTTCGGGAAACATTGATTGATTTTGTATATTTGATAAGTGGGGAATATATCTAATTTTTAGCATTAAGCTTTTAGCTATCTTTATCACATATTGTTTTCTATTATTGAAATATGCTACAAACTAAAAAAGAAAAAATAAAATGTTTTGCATCTATTTTTCGTGGTAGAAATGATATTTATGCCGTTCGTTGGGAAAAAGAAAAACGATCAGGTTATATGCCAGCATATAAAGTAGATTGGAGCGAATATCAAAATCATAAGGCAAAAGGTGGCACTTTTAAGGATTACAAAAACAAAAAATACCTTCCATTTGATGATACTGCAATTGAACAACACTTGAGAGGAAAAGAAACCTGTGGAATTTACCCATTGCTTGAGGATAATTCATCTTATTTTATTGCGGTTGATTTTGACAAAAATAACTGGCAAAAAACAATAATATCCCTTCACAAAAAGTGCACTGAATTTAAATTGCCAGTTTATATTGAGCGATCGCAATCTGGGAACGGGGGTCATTTATGGTTATTTTTTGAAGAAGCCTTGCCAGCAGAGCAAAGCCGAAAAATGATGTTTGAGCTATTGCGTAGTGCTGAAATCATCTCACATTTTGAAAAGATGTTTAAACAAAGGAATAGGTACTATAAAAAGCTTTTAAAATCGTAATGGGAAACATAAGGATCATATATGAAAAAGATATTGTTTATTTTCAAAAAAAGTTACATGTATGATAAATCTTAAGCACATCAACCAGTGCAAGAATGAAAGTTTATGAAAAGAATTAAATTGCACCCACTATTAGTAATAACTTTATAAATACAAAGAATAATTTTTCTAAAGAACTGCTAAAAAGATTATTTTTACAAAAAAGAATTTAATTATCATACTGCATAAAATGAATATAGAAAAAGTCAAAGATGCACTGGAATCTGTAGAATATTTACTTGAGACAGAAATTCAAATTATTGAATACGATGAACTAAAAAATGAATATATGGAGGTCTTGGAAAAGGTTGAAGAAGCTAAAGCTGAATTAAGCTAAAAATATTCCCTAAACAAAACTCTCCCTTTTCTGTAAATTAATCATAGTCCATAAAAGTGAAATTATGGAACCTACTACTAAAATCAAACGGTTTTGGTAAACAATATTCATCCAAATACTGTGGCTCATATCTGTTGGTACATTAAATGGAT